>JAGQVR010000078.1:0-5369 GCA_020437875.1 Flavobacteriales bacterium | reverse complement strand
TTCGCCGAGGTGGCCGGCGCATACCGCACCCGCACCATGGCACAGGCCCGCGTCGATGCCCTGTTCATGCCTTCCATCATGCTGTTGATCGGACTGAGCACGGTGATCACGATATTCATCGGTGGGCGTAAGCTGCTGAACGGGGATCCGACGGTGACCGTGGGGAACATCGCCGAATTCGTGATCTATGTGAACATGCTCACCTGGCCCTTCGCCTCCGTCGGCTGGGTCACGTCCCTGGTCCAGCAAGCCTCGGCCAGCATGGTCCGGATCAACGAGTTCCTCGACACCCGCCCGGCCATTCGTAGCGAAGGGGACGACCTTGACATGGTGCATGGCAGCATCACCTTCAACAACGTGGGTTTCACCTATCCGGATACCGGGATCAAAGCCCTCGACGGGGTCTCGTTCCATGTGAAGGCGGGGGAAAGACTGGCCGTGGTGGGGCACACCGGTTCAGGGAAGAGCACCCTGGCGGAACTGATCGGGCGGGTCTACGACGCCACAGAGGGCGAGGTGCTCATCGATGGGGTGCCCATCAGGCGGGTATCGTTGGACAAGCTCCGGAGCCGTTTGGGCGTGGTCCCACAGGAGGTCCTTCTTTTCAGTGACAGCATCAGGAATAACATCGCCTTAGGGTCGGATAACAGGGTGGCCGCGACGATGGAGGGTATCCACGAAGCCGCCAGGAAGGCCCAGGTGCATGCCGATATCATCGGCTTCCCGAAGGGGTACGACACCTTGGTCGGGGAGCGCGGCATCACCCTCAGCGGTGGGCAGAAGCAGCGGGTGAGCATCGCAAGGGCCATCATCGCCGGACCGACGATACTGATCTTCGATGACGCCTTGAGCGCGGTGGATACCTCGACCGAGGAGGCGGTCCTGCGTGAACTACGTTCGGTGATGCAGGGGCGCACCACGATCATCATCAGCCATCGGATCAGCGCTGTGCGTGACGCGGACCATATCCTGGTGCTTGACCATGGCCGGGTCGCGGAGGAGGGCAGGCACGAGGACCTACTAGCGCGTAAGGGGATCTACGCCCGCATGCACGAAGAACAACTGTTGGAAGAGGCGCGTGCCTGACCATCATGTTCGAGGTGGGCGGTCGACGCCGCCGACGATTTGGATTCTCCGGCCGCTCCCCTATATTTGATTGGGCCTAGGGGTGATACAAGGCTGTTGAGCACCATGCAGGACGATCGAGAGGACGTATTCTCCAAAGCGGTTCGTGCTGGAAAACGCACTTACTTCTTCGATGTGAAGAGCACACGTGGGCGTGACCTCTACCTGACCATCACGGAGAGCAAGAAGCATACCCACGAGGACGGTACCGCCCACTATGACAAGCACAAGATCTTCCTTTACAAGGAGGATTTCGACAAGTTCATGGACGGGTTGCGGGAAGCCTTCGATGAGATCGACCGACTCCGGAGCACAGGTGAATTCATGCGTGAGGAATCCGCGCCGCCCGCGGACAAGGATGATCGTTCCGGCTTCACCGACGTGAATTTCGAGGACCTCGGCCGCAAGGACGTTTGACGTCGTTCGCACACCCCTCCTCCACCCTTCCTACTTATTTTTGCCTGGTCGGTAAGTTCTTCATCCCCATGGGGTCCACAATGCTCCTATGATCGTCCGTGTTAGGGGGTACGGGGTTGACCCTTCGAGCCCATGAGCTTCGATCCCCGCCAACAGCGCGTAACAGCGGCCGGCTTGCTGGTGGCCCTGGGCATCATCTATGGGGACATCGGCACATCGCCGCTCTATGTGATGAAGTCGATCCTCGGGGAACGGCCCATCAGTGAGCTGCTCGTACTCGGGGGTATCAGTTGTGTCGTGTGGACCCTGACCATACAGACCACGATCAAGTACATCTTCCTCACCCTTCGCGCGGACAACCGGGGTGAGGGCGGGATCTTCTCCCTGTATGCCCTTGTGCGGCGCTATGCATGGTGGGCCTTCATTCCGGCGACGATCGGCGCGGCCACCATGATGGCCGATGGCATAATAACACCGCCTATCTCCGTAAGCAGCGCCGTGGAAGGACTTGTGAACGTGAGGGGATTGGAGCACCTGTTCGAGCCAGGTAGCACCGTTACCGTCGGTGTCGTGGTCTTTATCCTCTCGGGCATCTTCATCTTCCAGCGCTTTGGGACCAAGGTGGTCGGTACCGCCTTCGGACCGGTCATGGGCGTGTGGTTCAGCATGCTGCTCGTCCTTGGGCTGGTCTCGGTGATCGAGCATCCCGACGTCCTGCGTGCGCTCAGCCCGCATTATGCGATCAAGTTGCTCACGGAGTATCCGCAGGGCTTCTGGTTGCTTGGAGGCGTATTCCTCTGCACCACGGGGGCTGAAGCCTTGTACAGCGATCTGGGGCATGTGGGCCGTAAGAACATCCAGAGCAGCTGGGGCTTCGTGAAGCTGGCCCTGCTCATGAACTATATGGGGCAGGGCGCATGGGCCCTGCACGAGAGCGGCGATGCGCTGGATGGCAGGAATCCCTTCTATGCCCTGATGCCCGACTGGTTCCTGCTGACCGGTGTGATCATCGCGACATTGGCCACGATCATCGCCAGCCAGGCGGTCATCACAGGAAGCTTCACCCTGATCAGCGAGGCCATCAGCATGAATTTCTGGCCGCGGGTGAAGATCAAGTTCCCAAGTGACGTCCGAGGCCAGATCTACATTCCCAGCATCAACCTGATGCTTTGGATCGGATGCGTGGCGATCATGCTCACCTTCCGCAAGAGCAGTGAGCTCGAGCACATCTACGGGTTCTTCATCACGCTCACGATGGGGATGACCACCATCCTGATGGGCATATGGCTCCGCTATGTGCGACACTGGCCATGGTTGCTGGTCGTGGCCATCCTGGCGGTCTTCGCCACCATGGAGATCTCCTTCCTCATCGCCAATAGCATCAAGGTGATCCACCGCCTGAGCTTCGTGCTAGTGGTGCTCGGCCTGTTCAACCTCATGCTGATGTGGTACAAGGCCAGGAAGATCACCAACCGCTACCTCGACTTCAGGAACCTGGAGGACCATGCCCCGGTCATCACCGAGCTGAGCAAGGACAAGGACGTTCCCAAGTTCGCCACCCATCTCGTGTACCTGACGAAGGCGAACAGCCCGATGGAGGTGGAACGGAAGATCCTGGATTCCATTCTTCGCAGACGGCCCAAACGGGCTGACGTCTACTGGTTCATCCACGTGAACTGGACCGATGAGCCCTACACCATGGAATACCGGGTGAAGGAGCTGGTGCATGACAAGGTGATCCGGGTCGACTTCAACCTCGGCTTCCGGGTGCAACCGCGCATCAACATGCTCTTCAAGCATGTCCTGCAGGAGCTGGTGGAATGCCACCAGTTCGACTTCAGCAGCAAGTACGAATCACTGCGCAAACACGACTTCGCGGCGGACATCCGCTATGTCCTGATGGAGCGCTTCCTGTCGGTGGAGAACGAACTGAGCGTGGCGGATGATATCCTTCTCGATACGTACTTCTACATCAAACGGTTCGCCTTGAGCGATCAGACCGCCTTCGGTCTGGATCATACCGATACCGTTGTCGAGTATGTGCCGATGGTGCTCACCGATCCGTCGCCAGTGCCATTGAAGCGGCTCGACGGGCCAGCTGGACCCGCCCACTGAACCTTCTTGAACAACGGGTCGGCAGACCGGTGATCCTGGCTTTGCACAGCGCGGAGTTCCCGGGTCAACGGTGATCGAGCGGTCGTCCAGCCGGTCGTTCCGGCCCTGAACATCACTGCCGACCCGAACCTTCCGGTGCATGCATCCGTAGGAACAGGCAGGCGCATTCCGCGCCTCGCATTCCTCGCATGCTTCGCCATCTGTTCGTCTCCGTGTTCCTGCTGCTCCTAGGTTCCGCTGCCTGGGCAACACATATGAGCGGTGGCGAGATCTATTGGGAATGCATCGGGCCGAACCAATATCGCATCCGGCTCATCGTTTACCGCGACTGCGCCGGTATCGCGGTGGACCCCTCGTACAACCTGGTGCTGACAAGCCCTTGCGGGGACAGGAACCTGACGGTGTTCCACAGTGGCCCCACGGAGCTCTCACAACTCTGCGATCTGGAACTTCCCAACAGCACGTGCAACGGAGGCACATTGCCAGGCATCCAGCAGTACACCTATACGGGTACCATCACACTGGACCCATGCGACAGCTGGCGCATCAGCTGGACGAACATCTACCGCAACAACGCGATCGTCAACCTGACGAACCCGGGTACGCGGCATATGTACATCGAGTCCATCCTGAACAGCGCTGATGCCCCGTGCAACGATTCACCAACGTTCACGAACACGGCCATCCCGTATGTGTGTCTTGGTTACCCCATCTCGTATAGCTACGGGTCCATTGATGCGGAAGGTGATTCCCTTTCCTATGCGTTGATCGGCGCCCGTATGATCGATGGGACACCCATTCCCTACGTACCACCATACACGCCCGCGCAACCGATCCCGGGCATCACCCTGGATCCCGTGACCGGCCTGATGAATTTCACGCTGAACACGGCCGGGAACTGGGTGGTGGCGGTACAGGTGACCGAGTATGACGAGAACGGCAACGTGATCGGCACGATCATGCGCGACATGCAGTTCGTGGCCTACCCCTGCTCGAATATCCCTCCGGATGCAGCTACGGGCACGGTCACGAATCTGACCGGCCAGGCTATCGTCACCGGTCCGCGCTCCATCCAGGTGTGTGAGTCCGGTGACTTCTGTTTCGACATGGTGATCTCCGATGCCAATGCGAACAACGTGCTCACGGCCTTCAGCAATGCCGCATACAACCTGCCTGGGGCGAGCTTCACCTTCACCGGTGCCAACCCGATCACGGCGACCCTTTGCTGGTCGGCCCAACCAGGAACTTCCGGGTTCTTCCCGCTCATCGTGAACGTCAACGATGGAGCCTGTCCGATCCCAGCGTTCCAGACCTATGTCTACTCCATCGAAGTACTTCCCGGGATCGCCGCCACCATTTCGGTGACCGATGAGAACTGTGCCGGGGATGGCAGTGGCACGGCATCTGTCGAAGTCACGGCCGGCACGGCACCGTACACCTATGTATGGAGCACCGGAAGCTCCGAAAGCATGATCGTGGCCGGCGCCGGAGACTACACGGTATCGATCGTCGATGCCAATGGATGCCAGTCCGGAGACATGCCCGCCACCATCGGAGCAGGGTCGCAGCCCAACGAGGCGCAGGCAGGACCGGACCTGTTGGTGTGCAACGGTGGCTGGCCTGTGACACTTGGCGGTAGCGTGGTGAACGCCACCGGCGGGACCTGGAGCAACGGGGCCGGTCAGGTCGCTGGCACCTGGCCGAACAATACA
>JAGQVR010000077.1:8373-11067 GCA_020437875.1 Flavobacteriales bacterium | reverse complement strand
CTTTACTTGCAGCCGGGCGCCCTGCTCCTGCTCAAGGGCAAGGCCATGCAGCGCACCTGGGGGCGTGATGAAGGCCAGATGGAGTTGAAGGTGTACAACATCGACCTGCTGGGCGACGCGCGGGACAAGTACATCACCAAATTGAACCTGCGGCTCGATGCGGACCGGTTGGACGACACATTGGCCCACGAGATAGGACAGCTACTGAAGGCCTCACCGGGCAAGTGCAAGGTGAACATCCAACTGGTGAGCGAGCAGGAGAAGATGGCCTTGGAGGCACCCGCCAAGGGTCCAGGCGTGGCGATCACCGAGGAACTGATCCATGCACTGGACGGCCTTGCCGATGTATCCTACGCCCTGAACTGACGGATCGTCAGGATAGTTTCCATGGCAAGGAACTTGCCTGAGGGCGGTACCTTTGTGCGTACAAAGCGTGGAAAACTGACCAACGAAGGAGCCTGACCGCAAGGTCGACCTCCGCATCTTGCAGGACGAACGAACCGTAACCAACCAGGCACCGCGAGGTGCCCATCCTTACAACAATGGCACTCGAACTCACCGACAGCAACTTCGAAGAACTCGCGCTGAAGAGCGACAAGCCCGTGATGGTCGACTTTTGGGCGGAATGGTGCGGCCCCTGCCGCATGGTCGGCCCCGTGGTGGAGGAACTAGCGAAGGAATACGACGGCAAGGCCGTGGTGGGCAAAGTGAACGTGGACCACAACCCGCAGGTGGCCACCAAGTATGGCATCCGCAGCATCCCCACGATCCTGTTCCTGAAGAACGGCGAAGTGGTGGACCGGAGCGTAGGCGCCGTACCAAAGAGCCAGTTGAGTCAGAAGCTCGAAGGCCAGCTCGGCTGATCCGGACGATCAATGACATGGGGACCCCGCATGGATGCCATGCGGGGTTCTTGCGTTCCGTACCGTCAGAGCCCGGGCGGTGATACATAACCTTGTACCACACCTACGTGAACCATCGATCATGGACATGGACGATCACGATGCATACCGGAGGACGCCGCTCTTCAAGAAGGCTGAAGAGATCCGGAAGCTGGCCACGGCCATAGTGGAGAGCGCGCCTGACGAGGCGGGCGAAGGCGATGCCAAGCACGCCAGGTTCCGCGAACACATGTTGGAGCAGAGCAAGAACGACATCATGGAACATGCGTACACGATCGGAGCCAAGATCGCCGGGGCGTATGGCTTGGACCTGTATGACCTACAGATGGAGAACGCATGCCTGATCCGACGCGCCTGCCGGGAGATGGTGGTGGCCTTACGTGGCCTCGAAATGGGTGGGTACAGTGAGCAGTCCTACTTCGACCTGCTACGCCGGGCCGTGGAGGAATTCCGGCCGCTCTTCGCCGAATGGGTGGCCACCTTCAAGAATTCCGAATACCTGTACGATGAATGGGAACTCTTCAACCCGCCAGGTGCCGTGCGTGATCAAGAGGATCGATAGCCCCACTCCTTCACCGACCTTTGCACCATGCCCATCGAGCAGCACGCCCTTCAGGCCCTGAGCCAACTCGAGTTCCACTCCCGCCAGGTGGTGGAGGGCTTCCTTGCAGGTCTTCACAAGAGCCCCTTCCACGGATTCAGCGTGGAATTCGCCGAGCACCGGGCCTACAACCAGGGCGAGAGCACGCGCCACATCGACTGGAAGCTATACGCCCGCACGGACAAGCTCTTCGTGAAGCGCTACGAGGAGGAGACCAACCTGCGCTGCCAGCTCGTGTTGGACGCCAGCAGCAGCATGTATTATCCCGACGAGGTGGCGAAGGGTAACTTCAACAAGGTGCAGTTCGCGGTGCATGCCGCGGCGGCCTTCATCCAGCTCCTGCGGAAACAGCGCGATGCGGTGGGGCTCACCACCTTCAGTGACCATGTGCTCGTGAAGGAGGAGGCGCGGAGCAATGCCGTGCACCTGCGCCACCTGATGCAGCATCTGGAGACCCTGTTGAGTGCGGAGACACCGGCGCGCGGTCAGCGTACTTCCGTGGTGGAGGCCCTGCACGATATCGCCCAGCGGGCACACCGCCGCAGCCTGGTTGTGATCCTGAGCGACATGCTGGACGGCGCCGACCGCGAGGATGAGGTCTTCGACGCCCTGCAACACCTGCGCTTCAACAAGCACGACATCATCCTCTTCCACGTGGTGGACCGCAGGCACGAACTGGAGCTGGACCTCGCCGATCGCCCATACACCTTCGTTGACGTGGAGACCGGCGAACAGGTGAAGGCCCACCCCGCCGAGGTGCGTGAGGCCTATCGGGCGAACATGGCCGAGCGTTGGCACCGCCTCAAGCTGAAGTGCGGGCAATACCACATCGATCTGGTGGAGGCGGACATCAACGCGGGCTTTGAGCCGGTGCTGCTGCAATTCCTCACGAAGCGGGCCCGGATGTACTGAACTTCCCCACTTTTTCGCGGAGGTATTGCAGGAATGTCCCCTACCCTTACATTTGCACCCGCCTCGTTGAAAAACGAGGCTGAACGGACCGGTAGTTCAGCTGGTTAGAATGCCGCCCTGTCACGGCGGAGGTCGCGGGTTCGAGTCCCGTCCGGTCCGCAAGAAGCCCGCGATTAGCGGGCTTTCTTCATTTTCCACTGAGCCAACTCCATCAGGACGAGGTCTGGAATGGACCAGGGCACCCTACTCCCGCTTCTTGCGAAGCACGCGGAGCTGCAC
>JAGQVR010000077.1:0-8274 GCA_020437875.1 Flavobacteriales bacterium | reverse complement strand
CACTTCCACGAAGAAGGCGAAGGCCATGGATGAATAAATGAAGCCCTTGGGGATGGGATAGCCCGCGCCCTCGGCCACCAGCGCCACGCCGATCACCATGAGGAAGCTCAGTGCGAGCACCTTGAAGCTCGGGTGCTTGCTGATGAAGCCGGCAATCGGCTTGGAGGCGAAGAGCATGATGATCACGGTGACGACCACCGCCACGTACATCAACCAGAGCTCGCTCACCATGCCCACGGCGGTGATGATGGAATCGATGGAGAAGACCAGGTCGAGCACCAGGATCTGGAACATCAGCCCTCCGAAGGTCGTCGCTTTGGTGTTCGCAGGGCCGGGAACATCCGCCTCCGTCATATGACCCAGTTCACGGGTGGCCTTGTACAGGAGGAAGATGCCGCCGAGCAGCAGGATCGACTCCTTGCCGGTGATCCCGTGTCCAGCGATGGTGAATAGCTCGGCATCGAGCTTCATGATCCATGAGAGCACCGTGAGCAGTGCCAGTCGCAACACCATCGCCAATCCGATGCCCATGCGCCGCAGCCTGTCCCGCTGATCCGCCGGAAGCCGGTCAGCCAGGATGGAGATGAAGATGATGTTATCGATCCCCAGGACAACCTCCAGGGTGATCAGGGTGAGCAGGGCGATGGTGATGTCCAGTAGTTCCATGCGGCGCAAAGGAACGATGGGCAGGCCGATGGGATGACCTGCGCTCAGGACCAACGCATGGCCGCGATGCCGCACATCGCCTTCAGCAACATGAGCCCATCGACCACGGCCAGGTAGTACAGCACCGTGCGACGTTTGCGCAGGGCGCGGATCACGGCCAACAGGGCGATGAACGGGACGGTGTTCAACACCAACTTCATCGGGCTGAAGCCGTGGGTGGCACCATAATACAGGAAGCTCAACACGCCAAGCACGGTCAGCGGGAGAACGATACGGAACAAGGTGGTGCGGAGGCCGCGTTGCACCACGATCGTCCTCAATGCATTGCGATGATCGCTCGCATGGTCCTTGATATCGAACAGCACGGCGAGCACGGCGATGAACATCATGTTCTTGAGGAAGAGCCGGGCCGTCGATCCCATGTCCGGCATGGTCGAGCCATCAAGAGCCACCCGCACCACCACCGGATACACGGTGACAACACCCGCCCACACGAAGCCGAGCGCGAAGGGTTTGAGCCAGCCCACACGTCGCAGGGACGCACCACGGATGCCATAGTAGGCGAAGCCAACGAAGGGGAATACCAACAAGGTCAGGAGGTGGTGGGCGTCCATGTGCAGGGGGCGTTCCCGGAACCTCACCCACGACCAGAACAGCGCGAGGCACAACACGCCAACGATGCTGAACTGCACCAAGCGTTGCTGACGACCATGATCAACGTACCAACGCGCCCGGTCATCGGTCGCCCCCGTGCTCGCGAGTTCGCGATAGGCGTGGTTGTAGAAGGCCACGCATGCCAGAAAGACCATGACATGGTACCACGGGCCGTTCAACGGCGTCTGCTGTTGGACCGCGGCTTCCATGCCGAGGGCCACGGCGCACAGGCCGATGAACCAGTTGCCATAGAAGAAGCCGCGCATGTCCAACAAAGGAAGTGGGTGCGCGCATCCGAAGCACCCGGCTTGCGCAGTGTTCTTAGTTTCGGCCAATGAGCCGGGGCTTCGTGCGCGAGGATGATCAGGAGGAAGCGCCCTTCATCCCACCGCGCGCGCCGCTGCCCGATGGTGTAGCGAACTACGTGACCCCGCGCGGGTTGGAGCAGCTGCTGCTTGAACGAACGGCACTGACCGATGAAAGGGCCAATGCCGGGGGCAGCGATGATGAACGCAGGCGCACCCAGGCCGAAATGGACGGGAGGCTCGCCCTGCTCCAGGAGCGGATCAACACCGCGCGTGTGGTCGAAGTGGCCACCGACCATGACGAGGTCCGCTTCGGGAACACGGTGACGGTCCTGCACCTCAGTGGCCCACTGAAGGACCAGCGACACAGCTGGACTATCGTGGGCGTTGACGAGGCCAGCGTGAAGGAGCACCGCATCGCCTTCACCGCACCGCTGGCACGCGCGCTCATGGGCCATCGCACCGGGGACACGGTGGAAATGCCCGCAGGCGCAGCACCACAACGCTTCCGTATCATCGCGATCACATGAGCACCGAACGATTCGAAGTGGAGGGGGATCACATCGAGCTGAACCAGCTGTTGAAGCTCGTTGGGTTCTGCTCTTCCGGAGGAGAGGGGAAACACCTCGTGGCCGCTGGACTCGTGGAGGTCGATGGCAAGGTGGAGACGCGGATGCGGTGCAAGATCAGGCCGGGACAGCGGATCCGGTTCGAGGGCAAGGAAGTGGCGATCGTGGCAGCGGGCGATTGATCACATCGCCCGGCGCGTGATCCGCACATAGGTGGGGTCGAGCTTGCGGTTCGGCGCATGATCACCCACCAATTCAAGCGCGCCACAGCGTTTGCCGGTATCATCCGGCTTGTCGGTGACCACCAGTCCCTTGTGACAGGCATCGAAGTTGATGTGCGGCACCGGATGGGTGGTGTGTATGCGGAAGTCGGGGTTCCACCAACCGATGTTCGAAACGTTCAGCTGCCCGCTCATGTACACGATCACAGGCGCACCGATCGGGCTGTTCCAATAGATGTTCTCCAGGTTCACGGTGGACTTCGGCGGCATGTTCACATGGATGCTCGCCTTCCGCAGACGATGTTCCACATGGAAATTGGAGAGGGTGAAGGTCTTCACCACGGGGTTGTTCGCGGCCCTGCCCTCATCACCATCGGTCCGCGCGGAAAGGAAGAGGTCGTAGTCCGCTGGTGAACCTTCGCTGATGCAATCGACCATGCGCACACCGCCGCTGTTCAGCACGGTGAAGGCCTCGGTGGTGGTGCTCGTGCAATACACACGACATTGGTCCAGCACCGTGTGGTTGCTCTGGCTGTTGCTCGTGCTGGCGCCGGGCCAATCACCACACCGCACCAGGAAGCCGCGTTTCAGCGGATTGGTCACGAGCACGTTCTGCAACCGCGTCATCAGGCAGAAGCGCAGGTCCACCGCCACCTCCGTCTGTCCCGTGAGCCGGCAGTCTACCACGGTACTGTTCAGGGTCGCCTGCAGATCGATCGCCTTGCGACCGCCGGTGATGGAAGCGAAATCGCGGATGGTGTATCGGCTGCCGGTCCGCTTCGACGCCATCTTCTGATCGGTGATCGGAGTGGTGAAGCCGTTGGAACTGGCGCCGAGCGTGAGTTTGCATCCCTTCCCATCGATCACCAGGTACTGCACCTGTGGTAGCACGATGTCCCCCTCGGAATGATAGCTGACGGCAGCGGAGAACGAGATGTAGGTGGCATCCTTCGGCAGGTTGTCGAAGAAGGCACCGACATCCCCAGTGGGTACGACGTACTCCGTGGCGAGCGCGGGCATCGCCATCAGTGCAAGGACGTATCCAGTGAACAGACGCATCATCGGGTGTTCGTCACCGTGTCGGCGATCGTTAATGGCCTCATGAAGGACCGACGGTAGTCCTGATCGAGAAGGAGGATCACACCGACAAGCAGTACGATGGCCGCGCAACCCGCCACACCGGCCGGAGAGGCGATCATCTCATGTCCATCCCAGGCGAAGAGCGCGAAGGCCCCAGCTGAACCGTTGATGATGCCATGGAGGACACAGGCCCCCCAAACGCTGCGAGAACGCGTGCGCACATGGTCGAAGAGCACAGCGAGCAAGGTGCAGAACACGATCATCATGCCGATGCCGGCAACCGGATGATCGGGGTAATTGTGCCCCATGGCGATGAGCGGTGCGTGCCAGATGCCCCAGACCGGTCCAATGAGCGCGATCCGGGCCGCTGGCGACCAGGAGGAGGTGGCGGCATGGAGATATCCGCGCCAGCCCAATTCCTCACCGAGCATGAAGGGCAGGTTGATGCTGAAGGCCGCGATCACCGCGCTGAAGAGCATGAGACCCATGATCGCCGCACCCGGCATGGTCGCCATCAGATCGGCCATGGATCCCCCATCGGTCAGACCACGGCTCTTCAGGATAGCATCAAGGCTGGCCGCGAACCGCGCGCCGCTCACCTCGGCATGTCCGAAGCCGGCCCAACCCATGCCATCACCCAGGACCGTGATCACCAGCAGCGCCAATGGAACGATCGTGATACCCAGCAGGACGGCAACGAGCATGCCGCGCCAATGGATCCTGGAAGGATGCAGACCCACCTCGCTCCAGGGTACGCGTTCGATCAACCGCCATTGTATCAGTGCCGCCAGTGCAGGCCCGAGCATGCACCCCGCCGCCAGCCCCATGTAGGCCGGATGTTCCGTATTCACCCTGAACAAAGCGCCAACCCCGGCGATGGCCCAGGTGATGCCGAAGGCGAGGCCGAGGTAGGACATGATCCGTCGCTGCACATCCATTCCACAAAAATGGCACAGCATGTGGTCCATACAACCGTGGTCGACACTTGACACCCCATCGCGGGGTCGGCCCGACCTTTACAGACCAAGATGACCCGACCCACCCTGCTCCTCATCCATGGCTTTCCGCTCGACCACAGCCTGTGGGACCCGAACCTCAGCGCGTTGAACGAGGTAGCTGACATCATCGCGCCGGACCTGCGCGGCTTCGGCGGTGTGGTATCGATGGATGAGGTGACCACGATGGAGGAGTTCGCCTCGGACCTCTTTCGCGTGCTGGACGAGCGTGGTGTCGAGCGGGTGGTCCCTTGTGGCCTGTCGATGGGTGGCTACATCGCCATGGCCATGGCGGAAATGGCACCCGACCGCGTGGACGGGATGATCCTGTGCAACACGCGCAGTACGGCGGACACCGAGGAAGGGAAGGAAGGTCGTCGCAACTCGGCGAACGATGCACGGAACAAGGGCATGCACGTGATCGCGCGCGCGATGGCACCGAAGGTGCTGGGCTCGACCACACGAGCCGCTCACCCGGAGAAGGTCGCTCGCATCGAGGCGATGATCGCTGGTCAGTCCCCGAGCGGGACAGCCGCAGCCTCCCTGGGCATGGCGGAACGCCCCGATCGCACAAGTGTCCTACTTGGCTTCCACAAGCCCGCGCTCGTGATCACCGGCGATGAGGATGAATTGATGCCACTGCCCACGAGCCAGGCCATGACCGAGGCACTGCCGCAAGGACAACTGGTGGTCCTGGACCAGGCCGGCCACCTCAGCAACATGGAAAGACCGGAGGCTTTCAACGCTGCTGTGATCCATTTCATACGGACCCGGTCCTCTTGAGCGGCCATTGATGATGGGACGATCGCAGAGCGCATCAACCTCCCCGTCGGTCCCATTGGACCATTGGTCGAGAATGCCCCTTCCCACCCATGTGCTACCCTTCCAATACTTCCGATGTCGGTGTTCAGGTCATCTGTTCGAGCCTCGAACGTTGAGCGTAGCTTGGCCCCATCAGTCATGAACCACATGCGAAAGATCCTGACCCTGCTCCCCCTCCCACTGTTGATGCAATTCCAAGGCCTGGCCCAATGCCCGGACGGAGAACTTCCGGTCTCCATCCAGGTGCATACCGACAACTATGGCAACGAGACCATGTGGCAACTCGTCGAGGTGGGTGCGGATTGTGGTGAGTCCCCCATCTTCGTTGGGGGCAACCCGGCGGTGACCTGCGCCATGGCCGGCACCCTTGCCTCGCCGGCCGGCGGTTATGCGAACAACACGACGATCACCACCGGTCCGTGGTGCCTCACCGAAGGGGCGCAGTACGACATCATCTGTGTGGACTCTTACGGCGACGGTCAGGCCGGCTTCACCGTTCTGATCGATGGCGGTTATGGTGCCGCCTTTCCAGCCACGGGTGGTGGCCTGAACCGGTACACCTTCACCGTGCAACTTCCGGCCGAGCGCGATCTGGCCGTTGTTTCCAACCAGACCAGCTTGTACGGCGAAGTGGGTGTGCCGGTGGTGCTGGCCGTCACCGTGAAGAACGTGGGAGCCAACGCGATCAGCTCCTTCACCATCGGTTACAGCATCGACAGTGGGAACGAGACCACGGAAGACTTCACCCTGGCCCTCGCCACGGGCGCCGAACGCGAAGTGATCCTGGGCATGCCCTGGGTACCGCAAGCCGCCGGTGACCAGCCCGTCACGATCCGGGTGGTCAGCGTGAACGGCGACACCGACCTGAACGAGGCCAACGACATGGCCGAACGTCCGGTGATGGTGTACGACGAGATACCGGACCTGGCCGATGCGTACCTGGACGAGCCGCCGGTGTTGACGGTGGTGGCCACTGCCGATCAGGACATCCTGGTACCGCGTGACCTCGACTTCCACCCGGACCGGGAGCGTAACGAGTTGTGGGTGATCAACAAGGACGTATTCAACACGGGAGGCAGTACGGTGAAGTTCACGGACCCCGGCGAACCCGGGCAGGACTTCCTGTACCAGCGCGATCCCGCTGCGCGGCACTTCCTGAGCCTGCCAACAGGCATCGCCATGGGCGACAACAACTGCTTCAGCACCTGCCCCGGCGTGTACGATGCCAACGGGAACCAGAGCACGAACACGCCCTTCACCGGCCCCACCTTGTGGAGCGCCGACCCGGCCATCTACGCGCAGAACCAATTCGGTCCGCTTGGCAGCCACCTGGACATGCTGCACGTGACCCCGCGCAGCCAGGGCATCGCACATGAGCGGTGGAACAAATACTGGGTCGTTGCAGGGCAGCAGGGTGATGTGGTGATGCACGATTTCAAGGGCGACCATGGTCCTGGTCAGGATTATCATGGCAATGCCATCATCCATCGCTATCCACAGGTGAGCATCACGCGTGACCCGAACGACCACATCGTGAGCCATTGTGTGATGGACAAGCGCACCGGCTGGCTGTACGTGGTCGACCATGGTGGGCAGCGTGTCCTCCGACTTGACACGCGGACGGGCTCCATCGCGGCCGGCAACCCCAGCTTCGGTCCCTTCGAATCATACGTCCAATACAAGAACATCACCGGTGCTACCATTGAGGTCATCATCGATCAGGGCCTGCAACAGCCGGCCGGCATCGAACTGGTGGGCAACAGCCTTTACGTGACCGACCATGCCACGGGCGAGGTGATCATCTACGACATGAACGACGGGTTCGCGGAGCGTGGTCGTATCGCGGCCACCCCGGGGATCATGGGCATCAAGGCCGGCTTCGATGGGCGGTTGTGGTTCGTGAACGCGACGAGCAGCACCTTGACGCGGGTGGATCCTTCCGGAATGAACGTGCAGGTGCAGGAACGCGAGGAAGCCACCTGGGACCTCTACCCCAACCCGGCCAACGAGCGGGTGATGATCAGTGCGCCCGGTGCCGCGACCACGAGCATGGTGGAGGTGCGCGATCAGGCTGGGCGCCTTGTGGCTAGCCACGCGTACAACACCCTGGTGACCGGCCTCGACGTGCGTTCCCTGGCCAATGGGATCTACGCGGTCAGCATGGAAGGGTCTTCGGCCCGACGTTTGGTGATCGCCCGGTGAGTACTGGACCGACCTTTCCTAACTTAGCCTTCCACAGAACACGAACCGACCATGAAAAAGTTGATGATGACCGCCGTGCTGCTGGCCTCCATGACCGCGGCCAGTGCACAGGACAAGGGCAGTGCCAACGGTGAAGCAAAGCCTACCAGTTTGATCGCCCAACCAGAAGCTGAAAAGAAGCCAGGGCCTGACATCGACGCCATGTTGGGGATCAAGGGAGAGGGTGAAGTGCACGAGAAATTGATCAGCATCAACAGGACCTTCAACAAAGAGATGGCCGCCTTGGAAGAAGGTAAAGGCAAGCTCAGCGATCAGGACTATGAGGACCGCGTGATCGTACTCATGAAGGAACGTGATGCCGAATTCGAGCAGCTCCTTTCGCCTGAACAATTCATGAAGTTGACGAACCTCCGGGAGGAACTCGGAGACCGCAATGCCTCCCCTGGCATGGTGAAATAAGGTCGGTGCCTTGCACCGCAGCACCCGTTGAACACCCGCCACATCGGCGGGTGTTCGCATTCCCGCCAGGATGATCCACATCAGCCGGAACGAATGACGGGCGGCTACATTTGGCGCAACTGAGAACACGACCCATGGCCGACGTCTACTACCCCGATTACCTGCAACTGGACAAGATCCTGGGCGCCCAGGCGCCGGAGAGCGACAAGCACGGGGTGGCCGCGCATGATGAGATGCTCTTCATCGTGATCCACCAGGCCTACGAGCTCTGGTTCAAGCAGATCCTCCACGAGGTGGGCAG
>JAGQVR010000076.1 GCA_020437875.1 Flavobacteriales bacterium | reverse complement strand
ATGGTAAGGCTGGCCTGCCCCGACCTGGAACCCATCCAATTCCCATGTCCAATCGCTTCCTCCCTCCACCCAGAGTGAATCGCCATCGGTCTGGATATTGAACATCATTGGCTCGTGCTCCATGATCTCCACGGCATGCACCTCCGAGTTACCCCCGCCATCCGTGACCTCCACGGTGTACGCACCAGCACATAGTCCAGCCACCGCCGGGGTTGTGGCTCCCGTGTTCCAGAGATAAGTAAGAGGCTCAACGCCGTTCGCGAAGACGTGCGCCACACCGTTACAATCACCCTGGCAGATCGCTTCCGCGTAGCTGCTCACATCGAAGGTCGTATCCACGCCTGCCACGATCATCGCGTCGCCGTTCTGCACATCGTCGATGGTGGTACTGCCGTACGTGATCGCACCCCAGAAGTAGCCACCGAAGTAGATCTCATGCGGGACAAAGGCGTGGCGATGGATGCAGAGAGGGATGTCACGCTGGAAGCCGCTCGGCCGTGCCACCCAGACCACGTCACCATCGCCGTCGAGCTTGCTGATGAGGATATCCTCCCCACCGAGCGAGGTGACCGATGTACCGAAGTATTCGATGGTGTTGTTGAACTGCGCGCTGAAGTAGGCGTTGCCCATTCCGTCAGCAGTCACGTCCCAGGCCAGATCGCGTTGCGCGGATCCCGCGCTTCGCGCCCATTGCAGGTCGCCATCACGGTCCAACTTCATCATCAGCATGTCGTCGTTGCTGCTCACCGAAGTGAGCGTGTCATCGGGCAGGTGGAGGTTCCCCGATAGGCGTCCAGCCACGAAGACATTGCCGAGCGTATCCGCACTGATGCCCATGCCTTCATTATCACCTGTACCGTAACTGCGCGCCCATTGTGCGTTGCCATCGAGGTCGGTGGCCAATACGTACAGGTAGCTGCCTTGTGCACCGGGGGTGATCCCGGTACCATCGAAGCTGGCGGCGGAGAAGCCGACTTGACCGGTCACGAACAAACGATCCCCTGCCACACTTATGGAGCGTGCACTCTTGCCCTGTCCATTGCCCGTGCTCGCCTTCACCCATTGAACGGCCCCCAGGCTATCGTACCGCGCCACCACGAGTTGGCGGAAGTTGCCGGGGTTCGGGATGGTGATGGCATCGAAGACCATGGATGTTCCTCCGCAGGTAGCCGCCACGAACACATCCCCGGAGGCGGAGACAGCAAGGCCCCGTGACTCATCATCGGAGCCACTGCTTCCTGCGCGACGTGCCCACAGGCAGGTTCCCGCAGTATCGTAACGCGCCAGGAAGATGTCATCAATGCCAAGACCGTTCAAGGTGATGCCATCCCCGAAGTCCGCCGTTCCATTGTAGCGGCCAGAGACGTAGATACGGTCATCCGCGTCGATGGCGATGCCGAAAACCCACACCTCGTCGAAACCGACCGTGATGCCGCGCACCCAAAGGCAGGTGCCATCGGGTGCCCGCTTGGCCACGAAACCCAGGATGTCGCTATTGCCAGTGGACAGCGTGGCACAGCCGAAGTCCACATCGCCGCTCACCGTGCCCACCCAATAGGCGTTGCCCTGGCTGTCCGTGGCGATATCATGGCAGAAGTCCACGTTGCCACCGCCGCCGGCACTGGCCGCCCAATTCCATTGCTGCGCATGAAGGCTGATGCACAAGAGGAAATAGGAAATGAGGAAGGCGGATCTCATGGGTCAAAGATGGGACGACCTTGGGGTACACCCATGATCGGATGGTGTTCACCTTTGATCAGTCCACCACGATACGCACCAATTCCCCTTGCGACGTGCGCAGCAGGTACACACCCGAGGGGAAGTCCGAGACGTCGATGCGGTTCACGCCCGGCGAAAGCGTTGCAGAACGGACCACTTGACCCATGGTGGTGAGGATCTCGGCGGGAACGCGCTCCGCACCAGGCCACTCCACGTTCAACACATCCGTGCTCGGCGTGGGCCAGCACATCAGAACGGATGGGCCATCCTCCAACCCGATACCGGTCGGCAACAGGCTGATACGACCGGTTATCGCTGACTGTTGACCAACCGTACCCGCAGTGAACCCACCCATGGTGAGCGGATCGGCCAGGTGCGCCATGAAGTGAACAGAAGTCCCATCGTCCGCGACGGTCAAGCCTTGGGAAGTGACCGACCAGGTCGTCGTGCCACTGCTCATCGCCCATTGGGGTTGCCCGGACGCATCGACAGCAAGCAGGGTGAGGTTGCGGTCGATCGTGCCACCGGTCCCGCTGGTCACACCGTTCCCCCACTCCACCAAGCCGCGACACATGCCCAGGAAATACACCGAACCCGATCCATCCACATCGATACAAGGTCCTCTCGCACGATCCACATCACCCAGGATCTGTCCTGGTACCAACTCAGGACCTAATGTCCATTCGAATGTGCCGCTACTGTCCATCCGGGCAATGAAGATGTTCGAACCCCAGATGGCACCGCCGACCGGCAGACCACCCCATTCGGTACCGATGAAGATCGATCCTGCGAGGTAGGCATGACCATCGTTCGTGGCCACAACGGTCGGATCCTGAAAGGTGATGTCCTCCGCGAACTGGGCGAAACCAGCCGTCCCATCCGGCTTGAACCGAAGAACGAACATGTTGTAGCCCTCATCGCTCATCACCGGGAAATTCCCGCCGCCAAAGGACAGCGTTCCGTTCTCACACGAACCGCTTACATAAAGTCCACCCCATGGATCGAAGCTGAGCGTTCCCAGGTGCCGCAAGCCATCTATACTGCGTTCGACCACATCATTCCCTTCATCATCCACCTGTATGACCAATGCATCCGTGAAATGACGAAGCAGGTACCAGAGCCTTCCGTCCGGATCGACCGCGATGGATGCGACATCCTCGGCCATCGCATGCGTCAGGCTCAGGTTGCGGATCCACAGGACCCCGCCGTTGTTGAGGTCCCAGGCCAGCAGGAAGTGGTTCTCGGTAAAGGGACCTCCGTTCACTCCGGCGACCACCGATCCATCGCAGAGTTCCATGCCTCCACCCAGGAAACGGCCAGTGAAGTAGGCCACGCCATCGGGACCGATCACAACCGCCTTCACCGCCACCGAATCACCGAGGATGCAGGACGATCCAACAGCACCGGTCGCGGGATCACGAAGATCGAGCGCAATGGTACCGTAGGTGGCATCGCTGTAGTTGAAGGCTATTCCCACAGAACGCATCTCCACCAGGTGATCCTGGTCGGCGGCGAGCGCATGTCGCGGCATGCCCGGATTGAACTCATAGTCGACCGCATCGCCAAGAAGCCATGAGACCGACTGTCCGGAGACCGGACCGAAGAAGAGCACGAGAACGAGGGAGAGATGGCGGCGCATGTGTCCGGAATATGGATGATGACGTGCAACCGCGGACTTTGGTTCGCTGGCCGTGGATCGACCGGTCATCCATTCCCGATGCCGTTCATGTGCACCGTCCCCTCCGTTCGGAAAGGAAGCGGCATCTTGGCGTGGAAATCGGACACCCACCATGCAACTGACCATCTCCGGATTGAACAAGACCTACGCGAACGGCGTGAAGGCATTGGACAATGTGAGCCTGACCATTCCTACAGGGATGTTCGGCCTTTTGGGACCCAACGGGGCTGGAAAGAGCACGCTCATGCGTATCCTGGCGACCCTGCAGGAAGCCGACAGCGGCAGTGCGGTGCTCGGCGAACCCGGGAACACGGATGGGTCGAACATCGACGTTTTGAACGACAAGCAAGCCGTGCGCCGGGTGTTGGGCTACCTGCCCCAGGAGTTCGGCGTGTACCCCAAGGTGAGCGCGTACCACATGCTCGATCACATCGCCCTGCTCAAAGGGGTGGTCGACAACAAGGAACGACGGGCGCTCGTGGAAGCGCTCCTGCAGAAGGTGAACCTGTGGGAGCACCGTGACCGCCGGATCGCCGGATTCAGCGGGGGCATGAAACAGCGTTTCGGCATCGCACAATCCTTGATCGGTGAACCGAAGCTCATCATCGTGGACGAACCCACGGCCGGCCTCGACCCCGGCGAACGCAACCGCTTCTACAACCTGCTGACGGAGATCGGCGAGAACGTGGTGGTCATCCTCAGTACCCACATCGTGCAGGACGTGCAGGAGCTGTGCAACAACATGGCCATCATCAACAAGGGGCGGCTTCTGTTCGCGGGCGCCCCGAACGATGCGCTCGGCGAGATGAAGGGGCGGATCTGGGAGAAGAGCATCGCCAAGAGCGAGGTGGACGGATATCATGCGAGCAACAAGGTGATCAGCAACAAGCTCATCGCCGGCCGGCCTTCCATCCACATCTACAGCGCGGGTGATCCCGGGAACGGATTCATCGGCGTTGAACCTTCGCTGGAGGACGTGTTCTTCAGCCATATCAACGGGGCGCACAACACCGCAGCCGCATGACCTGGCGCCTCTTCCTCATCGAACTGCGCCATTGGTCCAGGCAGCCGATGGTCTACATCTTCCTGTTCCTCTTCGCCCTCTTCGGCTTCGGGCTGGTGAGCTGGGACAAGCTGGTCGTTGGTGGGCAACTGGCCAATGTGAAGTTGAACGCACCTTTCATGGTGTACCAGTATTACGCCGCATTCGGGTTCCTTGGTCTGCTCATGGTGACCGCCTTCGTGAACGCAAGCGCCATCCGCGACTTCGCGAACAACACGCAGCAGATCATGTTCAGCACACCCTTGAAGAAGGGGCAATACCTGCTGAGCCGCTTCCTCGGCAGCACCTTCGTCTCCACCCTGCCCCTGCTCGGCATTTCGCTTGGCATGATCCTCGGCAGTGTGATGCCCTGGGTGGATCCGGAACGTATCGGGCCGAACGACCTGATGGCGCATGCACAGGCCTATCTCTTCCTCAGCATACCGAACATCGTCTTCTCCGCTGCCGTGATATTCGCCGTGGCCGTTCTGGTGCGCAGTACCACCGCCGCCTTCGTCACCGCCATCGTGATCATGGTGGGCAGTGGTGTGGCGGAGAGCTTCATGACGGAGATGGACAACCAGACATTGGCGGCCATGCTCGATCCGTTCGGCGGTACCGCCTTCGAACTCGTCAGCCGGTACTGGACAGTGGATGACAAGAACACCATGCTGCTGCCCATGGACGGCGTCCTCCTCTGGAACCGCGTGCTCTGGATCACGCTGGCTGCGATCGTCTTCCTCCTCTGTTACTGGCGCTTCAGCTTCACCGACCGCAGGACCAAGGTCGCGTCGATCGCTCCTCAGGAGAACGGCCCCAGCGCGGCTGCCACGATCGTGCCGACGGTCACGAAGGCGTACGATGGATCGGCCCGCCTGCGCCAATGGCGGCGCATCGTCTGGAACGACCTCACGGGCATGTTGAAGGGAACGGCCTTCCTGCTCGTGACCGGCATAGGCCTGTTGAACATGTTCCTCGGTCTTTCGTTCTCCTCATCCTTGTATGAGAACACGCTCCATCCGGTCACCTACCGGGTGAACGACATCACCGAAGGATCCTTCAGCCTCTTCATCTTGATCCTCATCACCTTCTACGCTGGCCTGCTGGTGTGGAAGGAACGGGAACCGAAACTGGATGAGGTGCATGATGCGACGCCCACTCCGTTGGGCATCGGCCTGCTCGGCAAGTACACGGCACTGCTGCTGCTGCTCGCCCTGGTGCTCGCGATAGCCTCACTCGGTGGTATGGTCTTCCAGTTGCTGAACGGCTACACGCATCTGGAGCCCGGCGTCTACCTCGGCAACTACATCCTGCCGAATCTCGTGGGTCTTGGGATCATGCTCACACTTGCCTTCCTGATCCATGTGCTGGTCAACAACAAGTATGTGGGATATGCCGTCTTCATCGTCTTCATCATCGGTGGTGGCATCGTGTTGAACGCACTCGACATTCGCTCCCACCTGGTCCAGTTCAACTCAGCGCCAGGCACACAGTATTCCGATATGAACGCCTTCGGCACGGCCATCACGGCCTGGGCCTGGTTCAAGGCGTACTGGGCGGCCTGCGGTGTGGTCTTGATGGCGCTGACCCTGTTCTTCTGGATACGTGGCAAGGAGACCTCCTGGCCCTGGCGCGTGCGCATGGCCCGCAAGCGCATGGCCCGCAACAAGTGGATCCTCCTGCCTGCACTTGCGGCTTGGATCGGTCTCGGCGCGTGGAACTATTACAATACGAAGGTGCTGAACACGGTCATGGGCAGCGACGAACAAGAAGAGGATGCCGTGTACTACGAGAAGACCTACAAGAAGTACCAGGGCATCGCCCAGCCGCATTACACCGACATCGCCTTCATGATCGACCTGGACCCGCACCAGCGCATCCTGCACAGCGTGGCCCGCATCACCGTGAAGAACAAGAGCGCGGTGCCCATCGATTCGCTGCACCTGAACATGAACAGTGTCGGGATCGTGCAGGAGGTGGACATCCCCGGAGCATCGCTCGTGCTGAACGACGAACGCGTGGACTACCGCATCTACAAGCTGGCCAGACCTCTCCTGCCGGGCGAGGAGCTGCACTTCACCGCCACCGCCGACCATGTGCCGAAGGGCTTCGAGAACTCCGTCTCGGTGATGCAACTGAATGAGAACGGCACCTTCTTCAACAATAGGAGCCTCATCCCCACCATCGGGTACAGCGAAGGTGGCGAACTGCAGGACAAGAACGACCGACGGAAGCACGAACTGCCGGCGAAGCAGCGCATGCCGAAACTGACGGACGACCCCTCGCAGCGCATGGACAATTACCTGATGGCGAACAGCGACTGGGTCACCGTCCGCACGATCATCAGCACCACCCCGGACCAGATCGCCATCGCACCAGGATCCTTGAAGCGTGAATGGAACGAGAACGGCAAGCGCTTGTTCGAATACGTGGTGGATCACCCCAGCATGAACTTCTACTCGTTCATGAGCGCGCGCTACGACGTGCTGCGCGAGAAGTGGATCGATCCGAACGATCCATCGCACTCCGTGGATGTGGAGGTGTACTACCACCCCACGCATGCCGAGAACGTGCCACGCATGGCCAACAGCATCCAGAAGTCGCTGAGCTATTACAGCACCCACTTCGGGCCCTACCGCCACAAGCAGGCGCGCATCATCGAGTTCCCGCGTTACCAGACCTTCGCACAGGCCTTCCCCGGCACCATGCCGTACAGCGAGGGCATCGGCTTCATCGCCGACCTGAGCGACACCACCGACATCGACATGGTGTTCTACGTGGTGGCGCATGAGATGGGGCACCAGTGGTGGGCCCACCAGGTGATGGGTGCCGACATGCAGGGCGCCACGTTATTGAGCGAGAGCATGGCCCAGTACAGCGCGCTCATGGTGATGGAGAAGGAATACGGCCGCGCGCAGATGCGGAAGTTCCTGAAGCTCGAGAGCGACCGCTACCAACGCTCGCGCGGTTCAGAGGATCTGAAGGAGGTGCCGCTGCTGGAGGTGGAGAACCAGGGCTACATCCACTACAACAAGGGCAGCATCGTCCTGTACGGCCTGCGCGACTTCGTGGGTGAGGACAGCTTGAACCAGGCCTTCCGTGCGCTGGTGGACACCTTCGGATACGCGGAACCACCCTACCCCACTGCATTGGACATGTACCGGGAATTGGAGAAGGTGGTGCCCGACAGCCTGACCTACCTGCTGGAGGACGGCTTCAAGCACATCACCCTCTATAACAACCGCGTGGACAGCGCCACTGCACGCATGCTGCCCGATAGCACGTGGGAGGTGAACCTGCAGCTCTGGGGCGAGAAGAACTACGCCGATAGCATGGGCCGCGAGACCCCCGCCGCCATGAACGACTGGATCGATGTGAGCATCCTGCGCTACCCGAAGTTCGGTGCGAAGGCTGACAAGACGCTCAACGATGTCCCCTTGTTGCAGCGTCGCGTCAGGTTGGTGAGCGGCAGGAACGTGCTCACCTTCACGGTGCCGGAGAAGCCATTGCGCGCCGAGATCGACCGCGACCACCTCTTCATCGACCGGGTCATGGAGGACAATGAGCGTCCGATCGTGCTGGATCGGTAGCCCCCGTCCCCGATCGTAATTGACGCCAGGTCCTTTCGCGAGCATACGATCCTTCGCGCGATATTCGCGTGGCACGGTGATCCGCGCTTTTGAACATGCTCCCCAACGATCGGATCGGACACAAGGTGTGGCCTCTTTGGTGCTGGCTTGTTCTTGCGACGGTCGCCGTCGATGCACAGGAATTCCGGACCATGCGTCGGCTTCCTGCGTTCCCGGACAGCACATTGCACCGGCACATCGAGCAGGCGCTCCACCACATGGACGGCTTCCACGGGGACAGCGCCATGTACCACATCAACGAAGCGCTCGGCCTGCTCGTTCCGGATGAACAACCGGAGGAAGAGCACTACCTGCTCAGCTACCGGGCCGAGGTGCTCTATTACGAAGGGCTGTTCAATGCGGCGATGCGCGACCTCAACAAGGCCGAACGCCTCGCACGCGGATTGAATGACAGCGCCCTCATCGCGAACGCATACAATCTGAAAGGACTGCTCCACGAGAACATACAGGACAGCAAGGAGGCACTGCCCTTCCTGCGCCTGGCGCTCGCATGGTTCCCACGTCGTCCGGCCTCCCGATACCCGATCAGCGAGCTCTACCATATCCATGGCAACATGGGCAGCTACCTCACCTCCCTGGGCCGGATGGACAGTGCCCGGCACCACCTCGAAACATCGCTGCGCCTGGCGACCGAAGCGGGGGCGGCGCGGGCCATGGCCGTGGCGTGGTGGGGACTGGGCAACCTGGAACTCCGGGTCGGGCGACCAGCGATCGCACTTGGGAACTATGATCGGAGCTGGGCCATCGCGGATCAGGCGAAGGACCATGACATCGGCGTGGACGCACTTGTTGGAAGAGGCCTGGCCCTGGCCGAAGCCGGACGGACGAACGAAGCACTTGAAGCGTTGGAACGGGCACGCGCATACCTCATCGCCCACCGCGACCAGGTGGGCCTGGTCACCCAGCGCAACTTCGCGCGTATGGCGGCTCATGGCTATGAACGGATCGGGGATCTGAACAATGCCCTGGAACGCATGGGCGAGTGGCATCACATCGACAGTGCCATCGCCGCACAGAACATCCGGACCGCTCTTTCCACCCAGGCCATGCTGTTGAAGGCGGACGGCGACCTGGAACTCGCGCGGATGGAACGACAACGGGTGGCCGAGCAGCTCGGATACGAACAACGCAGACGCCAGGGGCTCATCATCGTGGGATCCCTCGCGCTGGTCGGCCTCACCATCCTGCTGCTGGTGAACAATGCCAGACAACGCCACCGACGTCGTTCGGCGGAGCTGGAGGTGCAACATGCCATCCAGGAGCGTACCATCGCCGAGCTGCGCGTTCGCGACCAGGTGAGCCGGGACCTGCACGACGACCTCGGCGTCGGCTTGAGCGCCTTGAAGCTGCGCAGTGAGATGAGCCTTCGCCAGGATCCGTCGTCGACCAACGCTCCATTCTTACGAGAACAGGCAAGCGCCGCCGGTGAGCTCATCACGAGCATGCGCGACATCATATGGGCACTCCAGGATGATCAGGGAAGCCTGGACGACCTCGTCGCCTACATCTCCGCGCACGCCCGGCAATACCTCGACGCCCATGGCATCAGTCTCCGCGCAGCGCTCGATGAACGATGGCCTGCGATCCAGCTCACCTCCCAACAACGCCGCAACGTTTTCCTGATCATCAAGGAAGCCCTTCACAACGTGGTGAAGCACGCCGGAGCGAACCGGGTGGACATGCGCATCACCTGGGCCGATGGCCTCACCGTGGAACTGGTCGATGACGGTCAGGGCCTGCCTGCGAACGGGAGCCGGAGGGGCAATGGATCGGTCAACATGGCCGAACGTGCCAGGCAGGTGGCTGCGAACTTCGAAGTGTCCAACGCGACCAACGCTCGGGGCACCCGGGTATCGCTGCACGTGCCGCTTACCGGGAACGAAAGTTAGCTTGCCCTTCAGGGACCTTCATCCGACCTTCGGCACCGTGGATAACAGCATCACCCTGCGCATCATCGAGGACGACGAACGCATCCGCGAGATGCTGCGCGCCGTGTTCATCGCCACCCCGGGCATGCACGTTGAAAGTGCGCACGGTTCGGTGGAGGATGCATTGGCGGTGACCGATACGGATGGTGTGGATGTCGTGCTGATGGACATCAACCTTCCCGGCTTGGACGGGATCGAAGGGGTGCGCCAGTTGAGCGGACGTTGGCAGCGCACCCAGTTCCTGATGTACACGGTGAACGACACCGATGACAAGGTCTTCGAAGCGCTGAAGGCGGGTGCCAACGGCTATCTGCTCAAGAACTCATCACCGGACCAGGTCGTCTCCGCAGTGCGGGAGGTGCTGTCCGGCGGTTCGCCGATGAGCATGAGCGTGGCCAGGCGGGTGGTGCGTCACTTCCGCCCCGCATCAGGGCCCGCGCAGGAGGTGATCGACGCAGCGCTGACCGAACGGGAGTTCCGGGTGCTCGAACTCCTGGCGCAAGGACTGCTGTACAAGGAGATCGCCGCGCACATGGGGATCAGCGAGGGATCCGTCAAGCAGCACATTCACCGGATCTACGGCAAGATGCACGTGCAGAACCGCACCGAAGCGGTGAACCGCTTCTTCGGACGTTGAGGGTCAACTCGCCCCGTACCGCGGATCCGGCCTCCACGGCAGCTTCTCGAAACGTTCGGCGCGCAGGGCGCAATGCCCGAACTCCTCCTCAACCACCCCGGTGAACCGGTAGACCCCGCGCCCCTGGAACGGGTAGCGCTCGGCCACCTGCGGGAACTGCGTGCTGTCCCAGAAGTCGCCCGCGGGATCGATGAAGGACCCGAAGCTCATGTATGAACCGCTGTGGGTGGTCGTGGTCTTCACATGGATCATGTAACCGAGCATGATCACCCGTTCTCCGATGTGCTCCGGCATGTCACGTTTGAGGATGAGAGGCGCTGAAGAGGTGAATGGCGAATGGGAGTTGGTGAATGGGACCGACCGATCAGCTCCCTTCCATCCACCATTCGCAAACGCCCATTCACCCACATTCACCAGCGAGAACGGATCACACAACGGGAAGCCCAGCAGATCCAGTTCGTCATAGGCATCGGCCAGCGGATGGTGCTGCAGTTCGGGCAGCCGTGGCTCCTCCACCTTCGCTACGAAGAGGTCGCCGTCGTTGCTCACCATGGCCGGACGGTACAGCA
>JAGQVR010000075.1 GCA_020437875.1 Flavobacteriales bacterium | reverse complement strand
AAAAAGAACCACTGCTGCTAACAGCGGTTTGGCAAAAGGCGGGGTTTCGTGCATCGTAGAAACATTCGTGGTTAATCAAACATTTGTGCTTCGTATGAACTTTTGTGCTAAAAATCCCGCCCTTCGCCAAGCGGCAAACCGTTAAGCAGCCTCCTTCCTCACCCCCGCACCTCCGCTCCCACCCCTTCGATGGCCTTGCGGATGCGGCCCATGGCCTTGTCCACCTGCTCATCGGTCAGCGTCTTCTCCTCATCCTGCAAGGTGAAGCTGAGCGCATAGCTCTTCTTGCCGGGCGTGAGCTTGTCGCCCTGGTACACATCGAAGAGGCCCACCTCGCGCAGGAGCTTGCGTTCCGCGCCGAAGGCCACCTCACGCAGCCGCTCGAAGCGTAGGTCGCCATCGATCAGGAGGCTCAAGTCGCGGCGTACGCTCGGGAAACGGGCCACATCCGCATAAGCGGTCTTCTGCGCCTGCACCAGTTCCAGGAGGGCCTGCTCCGATAATTCCGCGAAGAAGACGGGTTGCGCCACATCGAAGGACTTGAGCGTGGCCGCCGCCACCTGCCCGATCCGTCCGATATGCCGTCCACCGACCACGATCTCGTGCGCGTGGGTGAGCAGCGGGAAATCCATCGGCGACCAAGTGATGGTGCCCTTCGCACCGCAACGCTCCAGCAGGGTCTCCACCTCGGCCTTCAGGTCGAAGAGGTCGGCCGGTGCGGCCGGTGTGCGCCAGCTTTCCACCTGCCGCTTGCCGGTGATGGCCACGGCGATCATGTCCAGCTCCACCACCTTGCCGTGCGCATCGCTGTAGATCCGTCCGCGCTCAAGGAAACGCAGGTCGCGCTGCTGGCGGTTGTTGTTGTAGGCGATGGCGCCGAGGAGTCCGTAGAGCATCGTTGGGCGCAGGATGTCGAGCTCGTTGCTCAAGGGGTTCTGCACCCGAACGAAGGCGCTGCCTTCCGCGAGCGGGAAGCCGGCGCTCTTCGCACCGCTCACCAACGAGGGTGTCATCACCTCCCGGAAACCGCGCGCCACCAATTGCGCGGTAAGGCGACCACCCAACGCGGTGCGATCGAGCGGGTCGTGCACCATGGCGGGCACCTGCGTGTGCTCCGGGATGGGCACATGGTCGTACCCATGGATGCGCAGGATCTCCTCGATCACATCGGCCGGGCGCAGCACGTCCATGCGGTACGACGGCACCTGCACGTTCACGCGATGGGCATTGCGGTCCGTAACGATGAAGTCGAGCAGTTCCAGGATCCGCACGATGGCATCGGCAGGGATATCCACGCCGGTCAGCCTTGCGCAGTCCGCGAAAGAGAGCTCGATTGAGCGGACGTGGTTCGTGCGATGGTCGACATCGATGATCGGTGATGCGATCCTTGCCCCAGCCACTTCCTTCAGCAGCAGGGCCGCGCGCTGCAGGGCGATGATCGTACCGTTCGGATCCACACCCCGCTCGAAGCGGAAGGAGGCATCGGTGTTGAGTCCATGACGGCGGGCCGTGCGTCGGATGGTGCCCGGCTCGAAGCAGGCGCTTTCCAGGAACACGTTCTTCGTCCCTTCGGTGACCCCGCTCTCCATGCCGCCGAAGACACCGGCGATGCAGGCCGGTCGCTCTGCATCGGCGATCACCAGGTCCTGTGCGCTCAGCTTGCGCTCGCGACCATCCAGGGTGGTGAAGGGTTCGCCCTCGGTGGCCATTCGCACCACGATCCGGCGACCGCGCAGCTTGTCGGCATCGAAGGCATGGAGCGGCTGGGCGAGATCATGCTGCACGTAGTTCGTCACGTCCACCACGTTATTGATGGGCTTCAGGCCGATGGCGTTCAGTCGCTCCTGCAACCAATTCGGCGAAGGACCCACGCGCACCTCGGTTAGCAGGAGTCCGGCGTAGCGCGGGCAGGCGAAGCTGTCCTTCACCTCCACCCCGATCGGGTCGGCTTGGGCATCGGGCGCGAATTCCGCGACGGATGGCATGTTCAGGGGCACATCCGTTCCATGCCGGTGAACGAGCACGGCCCGCAGGTCGCGCGCCACGCCCACATGCCCCATGGCATCGGTGCGGTTCGGCGTCAGGCCGATCTCCAACACCTCATCCGCCTGCAGGCCGAGGAAGTCCGCAGCACCCTTCCCCACCGGAGCCGCGGCATCAAGCACCATGATCCCCGCGTGGCCCGTTCCGAGTCCCAGCTCGTCCTCCGCGCAGATCATCCCATTGCTCTCCTGCCCCCGGATCCTGCTCTTCTTGATCACGAAGCTGGTGCCATCGGGCAGGTGGATGGTGGTGCCTATGGTCGCCACGAGCACCTTCTGGCCCGCCGCGACGTTGGGTGCACCGCATACGATCTGGTGGAGGTTCTCACCGCCGATGTCCACCTGGCACACGCTCAGGCGGTCGGCATCGGGGTGTTTGGCGCATTCCTTCACCTCGCCGATCACCACCCCTTCCAGCATGCCCGTCACCGGCTCGAAGCGGGTGACGCTCTCAGTCTCCAGCCCGGTGCTGGTCAGCAGCTCGGCGGCTTCCTGCGGGGTGATATCGGTGGGGATGTACTGGCGCAGCCAGTTCCAGGAGATGCGCATGGGTGTGGGTCGAAGCCGCAAAGGAACGGCGCTCGCGGGGAATGCGGGGCGCTCCACTACTTTCGAGCCATGACAGAGCTCGAGTACGAGGAACGGCGGATCAAGAACAGCGTCGACGATATCGTCGGGTTGAAGGCCAAGGTCTATTGCGAGCTCGGTCCCGGCGAGGATGGGCTGCTTTCCCGGCAGCTGCACGCCCGTGGGGTGCGCTCGATCGCCGTGGAGGCTCCGTGGGCACAGGAGGTGAACATGAAGTGGGCGAAAGAGAAGGGCATCCGGATCTACCTGCAGGAGTTCTTCACCGGGGACCTGTCGGTGATCGAGGAGCCGGTGGATTGTTTCATCCTGACGCATTGCATCGCGCACTTCCGCTTCTCCCCGTACATCCTCATGCGCAAGCTTTTTGATGCGCTTCCCAGTGGAGGTTACATGTACCTGACAACGGTGAACGCCACCTCTTACATGCGCGCGATGGAGTTCTTGAAAGGGCGCTCCAATTCGGAACGGGTACCGCCGGTCGAGAATCCCGTTTTCATCGAACGGGCCAAGGAGTGGAACCGCACGGGCATGCAGCAGATCTGGGACGATTGGATGCATGTGAAGGAATACACGCTGCCGGAGATCAAGGAGCTGTTCACGGAGACGGGCTTCCAGATCGTGCGTGCCCACCACCGGAACAACCATCCGGAATGGAACCGCACCTTCTGGAAGAAGAACCTGGCCATCAAGTTCCTGCCGCACCTCGCGGATGAGATCGTGGTGATCGGTCGCAAGCCTTGAACGATACCGGGTCATGGACGCGATCGCGCTGGCCATCCCCTTCTTCTTCCTCCTGATGGGTGTGGAACTGGCGTGGAGCGTGTGGTCCGGGGCGAAGGAGAAGCGCATCTACCGCTTCAACGACTTCATCTCGAACATGGGCTGCGGCATCGGCTCGCAGGTGGTCGGTGCCTTCACCAAGGCCCTGATCTTCGCCGTATACCTCTGGGTGTACGAGCACGCCCGGCTCTTCACGCTGCCCGACACGCCCCTCACCTGGATCGTCACCTTCCTGCTGATCGACCTCCTCTATTACTGGTTCCATCGCCTCAGCCACGAGGTGAACTTCCTGTGGGCCGCCCACATCGTGCATCACCAGAGCGAGGAGTACAACCTGAGCGTGGCCCTGCGCCAGAGCTGGTGGCAGGGGCTCTTCAGCTTCTGGTTCTATGTCCCGGTCGCTTTCCTCGGCGTGCATCCGGTCATCATCCTCACCGTGGGCGCCTTCGTCACGCTCTACCAGTTCTGGATCCACACACGCGCCATCGGCCGCATGGGCTTCCTGGAGCTGATCCTCAACACACCGAGCAATCATCGCGTACACCACGGAAGTGATCCGAAGTACATCGACCGGAACCACGCGGGCACCCTCATCATCTGGGACAAGCTATTCGGCACCTTCCAGCGCGAGGAGGAGGAACCGGTCTACGGCATCACCACCCCATTGGCCTCCTGGGACCCGGTCAAGGCCAACTTCCATTACTGGGCCGACCTGTTCGCCCTCGCCCGTTCGTGTGACCGCTGGCAGGACAAGGTGATGACCTTCCTTCATCGTCCGGGCTGGCGACCGGCCTCGTTGGGAGGGCCGGAGGTGCCCAAGGAGATCGACCGATCCGTGTACCGCAAGTACGACACGCGTGTGCCCGGCGCGGTCGTGCGTTACGTGGCGATCCAGTTCATCCTGTTGATCGCCGCGACCACTGGCTTCCTCTTCGGCCAGCAACACCTCACACAGGCGCACGGCATCGGCGCGGCATTGATCATCCTGATCTGGGTGATGACCCTCGGGCTGCTGATGGAGGGGCGACGTTGGGCGGTGATAGTGGAAGCACTGCGGATCGTGGCCCTGGTCGTGTTGCTGCTGGTCATCGGCGTACCGTTGTTCGGTCCACTGGTCATGTGGGCGGCGGTGCTCCTGGGGGTGGTCAGCACCGTGCATCTGGTGCTCGTGAGCCGGGCCTTGCGGTCCGTCGAAGGGATGATCGGGTGATCGACCCTGTCCTTACTTTCGGCCGCCATGGACCCCCGCAGGAACACCGCACTGAACCTTGGCCTCTATGGACTGGCCACGGCCGGCACCATAGCCGGTGAAGTGGGCGATATCCATGGACTGGTCTACGCCAGCAAGCCGCTGATGATGCTGGTGCTGTCAAGCTGGTTCTACTTCCGTACACGGCGCTACGGCGACCGGTTCACCTTGCTGGTCCAGGCCGGCCTCTTCTTCAGCCTCGTGGGTGATGTGGCCCTGATGTTCCAGCACCTGGACGACTTCAACTTCCTCATCGGCCTGGGCGCCTTCCTGCTGGCCCAGCTCTGTTATGCCATCGCCTTCCTGCAGAACGTGGTGGAGATCGGTGCGCTGCGTCCACCCTGGATCCCCTTGTTGATCTCGTGCCTGCTCATCGCCTACGGATACTTCTTCGCGGAGCGACTGTTACCCGTGGTCGATGAAACGATCCAGATCCCGGTGGGGATCTATGCCGGAGCGATCACCCTGATGGGGGTGGCCGCAGCCTTCCGTTTCGCGCGCACCTACCTCCGCAGTTTCCTGCTGGTGCTCGGTGGTGCGTTGTTCTTCATCCTGTCCGACAGCCTGCTGGCCGTGAACCGTTTCATCTGGCCCTTCGAGGCATCGGCGTGGACGGTCATCCTCACCTACGCGATCGCACAGGTGCTGATCGTGCTCGGGACGATGTCCCATGTGCTGGACCCGGACGAGATCCGCCGGCGCGCGGCGTTGAGCACCTAGCTGATACGACCCCACAGCGGTCTCCCTCGCTTGCGTTCGGCCAGGGCGTCGCTGATCGGTGCATGCTTCGGGTCCTTGAGCTGTGGATCCATGTCCAGCAGTCGCGTGGCCACCTGCCGTGCCTGTTGCAGTACATGGACATCGGCAACGAGGTCGGCGATGTGCAATTCAGGAAGTCCGCTCTGTTGCGTGCCCATGAGATCTCCGGGCCCTCGCAGGCGCAGGTCGGTCTCCGCGATCTCGAAGCCGTCGTTCGTGCGCACCATCGTCTCAATGCGTGCGCGCGCATCGTTCCCGAGCTTGTCGTCCGTCATCAGGATGCAATAGCTCTGCTCCGCACCGCGCCCAACCCTACCGCGTAGTTGGTGCAGCTGCGACAACCCGAAGCGCTCCGCATTCTCGATCACCATCACGCTCGCGTTCGGCACGTCCACACCCACCTCGATCACGGTGGTGGCCACCAGGATGTTCGTCTCCCCCTTCTTGAAGCGCGCCATCTCGTAGTCCTTGGTGGCCTGATCCATGCGCCCGTGCACCATGCTCACCGCATACTGGGGCAGGGGGAAGCGGCGGGATATGCTCTCGAAACCATCGGTGAGGTCCTTCAACTCCTTGCCCATCATCTTCTCCGGGTCGCCTTCCTCGATGAGCGGGTAGACCACGTAGACCTGCCGACCCTTCGCGATCTCCTCCTCCAGGAAGCCGAAGACCGCATTGCGCGAACTGTCGAATCGATGTACGGTGCGGATGGGCTTGCGACCCGGCGGCAACTCATCGATCACGCTCGTGTCAAGATCGCCGTACAGGGTCATCGCCAGCGTGCGAGGAATGGGCGTGGCGGTCATCACCAGCACATGCGGCGGCACCTTGCTCTTCGTCCACAAACGCGCACGCTGTGCCACCCCGAAGCGGTGCTGCTCATCGATCACCACGAGCCCCAGGCGTTGGAAGACCACGCGGTCCTCGAGCAAGGCATGCGTGCCCACGACGATGTGGATGGCGCCTTGCGCCAACGCAGTGAGGATGCTCTTCCGTTCGGCCTGCTTGGTGTTCCCGGTGAGCAGGCGCACCTCGATCGGCAGGCCTTCCACGAAGCGGCTGATCGTGGCGAAGTGCTGCTGCGCGAGGATCTCCGTCGGTGCCATCAACGCGCTCTGGAAGCCGTTGTCAAGGGCGATCAACATGCTCAGCAGGCCAACGAGTGTCTTGCCGCTGCCCACATCACCTTGTACCAAGCGGTTCATCTGGTGGCCGCTGCCCATATCCTTCCGGATCTCCTTCACCACGCGCTTCTGTGCGCCGGTGAGCTCGAAGGGCAGGTGCTCCTGGTAGAAGCGGTTGAAGTGCTCACCGACCGAGGCGAACACATTGCCACGCAGGCTCTGCTGCAACAACAACTTCTGCTCAAGCAGTTGAAGCTGGATGAAGAAGAGCTCCTCGAACTTGAGCCGATGCAGCGCCGCATCCAGCCGGGCCTGGTCCTGTGGCGCATGTACCTGACGGATCGCCTGCTCCCGGCTCACCCCGCCGAGCCACTCGACGAGTTCGGTGCTGAGCACTTCCGGAAGCTGTCCTTCGAGCTGGGGCAGCAAGGTCTTCTGCAACTTCCAGATCGCGCGGCTGCTGAGGCCTTTCGCCGTGAGCTTCTCCGTGGTGCTGTAGACCGGTTGAAGGGCGGCCTCGAGCCCTTGTTCCCAGGTGGTCGCCAACTCCAGTTCGGGATGGGGGAAGTTGATACGCCCCTTGAAGGCGTTCGGCTTGCCGAAGAGGATGTACTCCTGCCCGGGCTTCAAGGACGATTGCAGCCAACGCGCGCCTTTGAACCACACGAGGTCCACGCTGCCCGTGGCATCGGTCAGGGTGCCCACCATGCGCCGGCCCTGCTTTTCCCCGATCATCCGCAAAGGCCCGAGCACACCGCGCAGTTGGGCCTGGGGTAGGTCCTCGTTCAGTTCGCTGATGCGGTGGAAACGACTGCGGTCCACATAACGAAAGGGGAAATGCTGCAGCAGGTCCTCGTAGGTGGTGATGTTCAGCTCCGAGCGCAACAAGGCCCCTCGCTGCGGGCCCACGCCCTTGAGGTATTCGATGGGCGTGGCGAGCACATCGTGCATGGCCGAAAAGTACCACGAGCACCGGGCTACTTTCGTCACCATGTCGGACCGGAACGAGGTGATGGCGCAACCTGCCTTGTGGGGGCAGGATCGCATGATCGACCTCTTCAGCTGGGCAGCCCTGGCCTTCATGGCCTGGTTCGCGGTCCACTTCGCCGCCGAGCGCATCCTCAACGATGCCTCCTATTTCCTGCTCTGCATGGTGGACCGTGGCGGCTTCTTCGTGAACCAGGGCCGATGGATCATGCCGCTATCCCAATGGTCGGCGGTCATGGGCATCAAGGCCGGGTTGTCCATGAACTCCTTGATCACCCTGTATTCCCTGGGAAGCGTGATCGTCGCCACCTCGGCATTCCTCTTCGTACGGTACGTCTTGAAGGATCAACGCGCCGGGTTGACGGTGGTGGGCACGCAGCTCATCGGGGTGGGTCATGCGGTCTTCTGCCCGGTCTTCGAATTCTATTACGCGGCACCACTGCTCGTGGCCTGCCTGGCACTGCTGAAGACCACGCACATCGCGCCGTTTCCGCGGGCCATCCTCTTCGCGTCGCTGCTCTTCCTGGTACTGTCCGCCCATTTCCTGGCGATGATAGTCACGGTGATGATCCTGGTCGCGGCGGGCATCCAACGCGACCGCAGGATGGCGAGAACCGCATTACTGGTGCTGCTCTTCCACACCATCATCCGCGCGAACGTGCTCTCGGCCTATGAGCTTCGGGCCATCACGTCACTCTGGATCCGGCTAGATGGTCTGGGTTGGACCTGGATACTCCGTCCCGGCCGGATCATCGGGCATCTGGAGCACGCGGTATCGGTCTATCCGGACATCCTCTTACTGGGCATCCTCTTCTCCATGGCCATGGTGAAGGCGCGTGCTTGGTACCCGTTCACCATTCACCTAGGTGGCATCCTTGTACTGTACGTCCTGCAGTCCTTCTATTTCCCGGACGGTACCCACTCCGTGTACCGTGAGTTCGTGGACTTTCCCTTCTTCGTGTGGGTGGTGGTGGTCCCCTACGTCCTGTGGAGCGCGGAAGTGGCCGGACTTCGCAGATGGCACCGCGTGCTTGGTGTGATGGTGATGGCCCGTTGCATGCTTTGGCTCGTACTATCGACCACCTACGTGGATCGCGTGGAATGGATGCGCGATCGGATCGCCGCAGCACATGAACAGGGCATCCACCGGGGCCTCGTCGCGGAGCTTCCCTCCTTCGTCACACCGCATTGGGGTCAGGTGGAAGTGACGCCTCTGAACGCGATGGAGGTCATGCTCTTCTCGGCGGAGGACGGTCCCTCATCGACCGTGGTCCTGGTTCCGATGCTCGGCCGATCGATGGACATGGACAGCTTCGAACGGGAGTTCGAGGAGAAGTTGCGAGCTGAGGGCGTACCCCTCATCTGGAATTCGTCATCACCCTACTTCGACCTGCCACCGGAACCGTTCCAGGTCCTGCGGTGAGGCGTGTTGCACGAGCACGGCTACCTCTTGATCCCAGCGTGCACCACTTCGCTGCGCATCAGACCGTAGCGGAACACGGACTCCGCATCCATTCGTTCGGTCATCGCATCCTCGATCACCTCGAAGCCCGCTGCCCGCAACCGGTCCACGTAATCACGACCGTAGAGCCGGACGTGATCGAACTGCCCGAAGCGCTTGATCCTTTCCCGGGGATCGATCACGCTGGGATCCTCATCCGTCGTGGCCCGCTCCAGGGCGATCGGCACCATGAGGATCGCCATGCCACCCGGCGCCAGCACACGGAACAGCTCCTTCATCGCACCGCGATCATCGGGCACATGCTCCAGCACGTGCGAGCACATGATCAGGTCGAAGGAATCGGCGGCGAACGGCATCGCGGTGATATCCAGATCGATCGTACCGGGCGGATAGTCGTAACCCGGGGTGAACTTGTCCCCAGCCGTGTACTTCACCCCGGGTAGGCTGGTAAGCCGTTCGCTCAGGCAACGCTCCGGCGCGACGTGCAGCACACGAAGACCCGCACGCAGGACCTTGCGCTCCTTCAGGAAGAGCCAGGCCATCCGCGCACGCTCCCGTGATCCGCAGAAAGGACACAGCACATGCGGGCGTGGCGGCGAACCGGATGGCAGGTAGGCGATGGCGCCGCGGTCGCAGACGGGGCAGTGCACGGTATCGCCGCGCATCACCTGCTTGAAGATCATAGTGCGAACGCCGCTGGGGATGAGCCTTGACCAGGTACCCATGGTCTATTCTCCATTAAGCACGTTCAAGACCGAATCGACCTTCGCAAAGCTCGCGTCCAGAGCATCGGTTGGACCACCGTCCGATCGTGACAAGACCTGCTCCAGCAGTTCAACGCTCTCCAGTCGCAGCCTGGCATACTCCAGGAACTGTCTCCGTTTCTCGGCCAGTGCTTCGGACAACTTCAACTCATTGGTCCCTTCCAACAAGTCCACGGCTTCCCGCCAAGCGGGGATCCCGCTATCCTGAACGAGCACCAGCTGTTGGTCTCCCGTAGCTCCTTCCGGAAGTCGGAATGGGGACAGCCCGCGCTCCTCAATGATCTGGAATCGATCGATCGTCCGATAGAACTTGCCGTCATCGGCAGGAAGTCTACCAAGGAGGACCGATCCGGCACCGATAAGGGCTAATGAAGGAAGGACCATGGTCATCCACTGAAGTCCGCTGTTCTCCACCCGCCGCAAGGCAGGATACAATGCGAAACCCATGACAAGCCCGCTGATCAAGCCGCCCACATGTGCTGCGTTGTCAACACCTCCCTTCATCCCGTACATCAGGTTGTACAGGACGAAGATGCCGATGCTCTGCAGCAACTGCTTCCGGGCTTCTTTCGGGATGAGGTCCGTTGATAGCAGGGCGAGGAACACCCCGTAAAGACCGAAGATGGCCCCGGAAGCTCCGGCACTCACGGTGTTATCATGCCACCAAAGGCTCGTCATGCTCGCCGCCACACCGGTGATCACGTAGAGCAGGGCGGTCCTGGTCGAGCCGAGCAGGGGTTCCAACTGGACCCCGATCATCGCAAGCGCGTACATATTGAACAGCAGGTGGACGATCCCGATGTGGACGAAGCCGCAGGTGAGCAATCTCCATTGCTCTCCAGCAAGCGTGATGGCGCGCAGGTTGCCTCCCCAACCGATCAACTGATCGACCGTCGGCTCCATGAAGTGGACACCGCTGATGACCATGAGCACATACACCACGATGCTCGTATCGATCAACAGCGGGGTGGCCCAGGATCCTCTTCGCGGTATGAAGAGGACACCCACATCCCTCCACTTGAACTCGTTCGCATCCGCTGTGCTAGCATCCAGCTGCATCACCCCACTTTCCTCCAGCTCCTTCAGCTCGGAACTCATCTGGTCCGGAGTGATGTTCACGCGCGCATCCGCGAACGCCGACGTCAACTTGTCCAGGTCATCCTGCAGACGCGACCGTTTCGCCAGTGGGCTCCACTGATCGAACTTGCATTGTGCATTGAACCCGGAGCCATCGATCTCGATGGTCACCTTCTCCCCGTGGGACGCCCATGAGCGTGGAGTCATGGCCACCACCCGCATCGGATGCAGGTGTTCCACGCCCCACTTCAAGGAACGCAATGCTTCAACAAGGAGAACGATGACCTCGGACCGGCTAAGCCCGTTGGTCTCGACCCGGATGGTCGGATGCTTGTTGGCCATGGCCGCTGAATATAGCAGAGCCGGGCCGAAGCCCCACACGATCAGATCGCCCCGACGCCCAGCAACAGGGCCGGCTCCTCCAACAGGCTCTTCACGGTGTTCAGGAAGGCCGCGCCCGTGGCACCATCCACCACACGGTGGTCGCAGCTCAGGGT
>JAGQVR010000074.1 GCA_020437875.1 Flavobacteriales bacterium | reverse complement strand
TCCAACATCAGTCCGCAGGTACCGGAGCTGAACCGGGAGACCTGGGCCGACCTGGAGGACTGGGGGCGGCGGTACGTCAACTTCAGCAAGCGACGGGTGTTCGTGGCCACGGGACCGGTGCTGCGGGATGGGCTGCCGACCATGCAGAAGGCGGACCGTAAGAACGAGGTGAGCATCCCCGAGTACTTCTGGAAGGTGTTCGCTGACCTGGACGGCGACACCCCGAAGGCCATCGGTTTCGTGATGCGCAACAGCAAGCTGGACGGCCCACCGATCAGCTACGCGGTGACCGTGGATAGCGTGGAGACCTTGACAGGACTGGACTTCTTCCCTGCGTTGGATGATGCCACCGAGGATCGCATCGAGGCCATGCGCGAGCTGAAGCACTGGTACGCGGAAGGCGACCCGAACATGGGAGAGGTGGAACCCTTGCGTGCACCATTGCCGAAGGGCATGTTCAATTCCGTGCAGGCCAAGTACCACATCGGCAAGACCGCCACCGTTTGCGGCACGGTGGTGAGTACGCGGAAGACGGCCAAGGCGAAGGCCATCTACCTGAACTTCGACCGCATGCACCCCAACCAGGACTTCTACGCCACGATCTGGGAGTACAACGGCCCGAACTTCAGTTATGACCCCGAGGTCTGGCTGTTGAACAAACGCGTCTGCGTGACCGGCAAGCTCACGATCTTCGATGACATCCCCCGGATCAGCATCAACAATGAGAAGGAAGTGATGCTCTACGAGGATGCGATCCGCTGAGCCGGTCAGGTCGCCCGCTCGAGTGTGAAGGTGAAGGTCGATCCCTCCCCTTCCGTGCTCTTCACCGTGATCGAGCCGCCATGCACATCGATGATGTGCTTCACGATGGCCAGTCCAAGGCCCGAACCGCCTTCGTTACGCGCTCGGCTCTTCCCCACCCGGTAGAAACGTTCGAACAGGCGAGGCAGGTGTTCAGCACTTATACCGATGCCATCGTCCACCACCTCCACCACGAAACGGTCGTCCATCGGATATCCGCGGACCACGCAGCGGCCACCCTCCTTGCCGTAGTTGATCGCATTACCGAAGAGGTTGGTGAACACCTGGGCCATCCGGTTGCGGTCGGCCATCACATGGGTGCCCACGGGAACTTCGTTCACAAGCCGTATACCCCGCCCCCTGGCGAGCATCTCCATGTTCTCGATGGTATCGTTCACCAACGCATGCAGGTCCATACGCGCGAGGCGCATGTCCATCACCCCGCTCTCCAGTTTCGTGATCAGGTCCAGGTCCTCCACGATCTTCATCAACCGGTCCACACCGTTGGAAGCACGGTGAAGGAAATCGCGATTCACCTTCTCATCCTCGAGACCGCCTTCCAGCAGGGTGAGGATGTAGCCTTGGATGTTGAAGATGGGTGTCTTCAGCTCATGTGCCAGATTGCCGATGAACTCGCGCCGGAAGGCTTCCCGTTCCTTCAGCGCCCTGATCTCCGTGCTCCTTTCCGTGGCCCAGGCGGAGACCTCGGCGTTCACCCGGCCGAGCACATCGCCGCGCAGGTCGATGCGTTCCTCCCCGGCCTTCGGGCGGCGCATATCGTGAACGGTCCGGTAGAGGAGCTTCAGGCGGGAGTGCACGAAGCGATCGATCCCATAGGCGAAGGCGCCGTAGGCCGCACCGAAGAGACCGACCAGGATGATCGCACACCAGAGCGGATCCACCGTGAGCGCACCGCCCGCCCATGCGATGGTGAGCAGAGCGCCCGCAGCCAGCACCACCGCCAGGGCGGCGAGCAGGGCGACTTGACGGGGAGAGAACGTACCCATGCCTTACTGTTCGATGGTGCGCCACAAAAGTAGCCGGGAGCGCCCGCCGACCGGGAAGCCGCCAAGGGCGGTGGAACCAGCGATCCCTTAACATACCGGAAACATGATGGTGATAGCTTGCGCCCCGCGCAGCGCGCACCTCCCCATGCATTTCGGCGTCATCCAGTTCCTCACCCTGGCCGGGTCGTTGGGCCTGTTCATCTATGGCATGAAGGCCATGAGCGAAGGCCTGCAGAAGGTGGCCGGTGCTCGCATGCGCGATGTGATGAAGGTGATGACCGCGAACCGCTTCATGAGCGTGTTCACCGGCTTCGTCACCACGGTGTTGATCCAGCTCTCCTCGGTCACCTCGGTGATGGTGGTCAGCTTCGCGAACGCCGGCCTCATCACGGTCCGGCAGTCCATCGGGGTGTTGATGGGCGCCAACATCGGCACGACCATGAAGGCGCTCGTCTTCAGCTGGCTCGGCTTCGCCTCCATGGACATCCACCTGTTCGCGTTGCCGATCATCGGCCTGGCTTTTCCACTGCTCTTCCTCAAGAGCAGGCATTCGAAGCCCTTCGGCGACTTCATGGTGGGCTTCGCGATCCTCTTCCTCGGCCTGGAGTTCCTGAAGAACGTGGTTCCCGGACCGGACACGGCCGCGGTGCAGATACTCCAGGGTGTGGGGGATCATGGTGCCCTCTCCGTATTGCTGTTCACCGGTGGCGGCATGCTGTTCACGATGATGGTGCAGAGCAGCAGCGTGGCCCTTGCCGCCACGATGGTGCTGTGCCAGCACGGGATCATCGGCTACGAGATGGCCGCCGCATCCGTCCTGGGAATGAACCTGGGCACCACGGTCACCGCGAACCTGGCCGCACTCGTGGCCAACGTATGGGGGCGACGGGCGGCGCGGGCCCATTTCGTGATCAAGGCCATCGGTGTCCTTTGGGCCTTGCTCCTGTTCGGTCCGTACATCCGGATGATCGGCGGCTACGTGGAACAGGTGCATGGCGCCTCCCCGTTCGCTTCGCCTGATGTGATCGTGTGGGCCCTGACCTATCTCCACATCTCCTTCAACGTGCTGAACACCGTGCTGCTGATCGGCTTCGTGCCGCAGATCGAACGCATCGTAACGCGGATGGTGCCAAGCCGCACGGAGGATGATCGCGAGTACCGCCTGGAGTACATCCATGATCCCGTGATGGCCGTATCCCCCGAGGTCTCGTTGATCGAGGCGCGCAAGGAGATCCTGAAGTTCGGCAAGCTCACCGCGAGCATGTCGGTCCTTGTGAACCAGTTGTTGGTGAGCACCACGGAAGCCGAGCGCTCCAATTTGTTCGGCAAACTCGCACGTTACGAGGACATCACCGACAGGCTGGAGGTGGAGATCAGCAAGTACCTGACGCGTACCAGCGCCGAGGCGAAGGACGAGGACATGAGCGAACGCATCCGTGCCATGCTCGCGATCATCAGCGACCTGGAGCGCATTGGCGACATCTTCTACCAGATGTCACGGTTGTTGGAACGGAAGAACGAGGAGCGGCTCTGGTTCACGCCGGAACAACGGGCCAACCTGCAGGAGCTGCTCGGCCTGCTCGACAGGGCTTTCGGCATCATGCTAAGGAACCTGGAGGCCGAGGATGGTGAAGTGGCGATCGATGAGGCCATGGAGGCGGAGCAGCGCATCAACCAGCTGCGTGACCAACTGCGCCGTGCACACCTCAAGAGCATCGAGGCGGGCGATTACAACGTGAAGAGCGGCCTGATCTACAACGACCTGTTCTCAAGCTGCGAGAAGGTGGGCGACCATGTGATCAACGTGTCCGAGGCCCTGGCCGGCGAGGTCTAGGGAACGATGATCTCGTTCGTGACGACCCGGTTGCTCCGGTTCAACGCGCGATCGACCATCTCGATGCTGTAACGCACCGTATCCGCGTTCCCGGTGATGTAGAGCGGGAAGGGGTCGATGGCCACTGCGATCTCCCCTTCCAAGGCCTTGTTCTGCCCGGTGGGGGTGATGCGCGGGATGCGGTAGTGGATCGGTTGTGCGAACTCGACGACGAGCCACTCGCCATTGATCTTCTCGCTGTGTTCGATGAAGAGGTTGTAGTAGTACGTCGAAGCCGTGTCGAACGGAGGCGCGTTGTCGGACTCGTCCAATCCGACATCCCCGTCCCCATCGGTGAAGGAGACGACCAACGATGCGGAATCACCGAAGAACTCGAAGGACTTGAACACGATCGCCGGGGTGGCCGGGAACTCCTCGGTCTTCAGGCAGCCACTTGACAGCACCGCCATGATGGCGAGCCCCCCCGCTACTTTTGCCGCTCCCTTGTCCTGCCAGTTCATGACGCCCAAAGTTAGGTGGGTCTTACCCTGATGCCGACGTTCCCCGCTCACATACCCCCAGACCTGCTGGAACGCCCCTTCGCGGATCTGGATGACCGTGGGTTCAACGCACTGGCGATCGAACTATTTCAGCTGCATGCCACCAGGAACCCGGTGTACCGTGGATTCCTGCATGGATTGCGCACCGAACCGACGACGGTGAAGGAAGTGGCGGACATCCCGTTCCTTCCCATCAGCGCCTTCAAGAACCACCGTGTGCTCCTCGATGGGCTCGACCCCACCAGTCATTTCACCAGCAGCGGCACCACTGGAGCGAACACCAGCGTACATCACGTCCCCTGGCCGGGATCGTACGAGCGGTCCTTCCTCACCTCCTTCATGGCCACTTATGGCGACCCGCGCGAATGGCGCATCATCGCCCTGCTCCCCTCCTACCTCGAGCGTGAGGGCAGTTCATTGGTGTACATGACGCAACGCTTGATCGAAGCCACCGGCGATCCGTTGAGCGGCACCTATCTGTACAAGTACGATGATGTGGCGGCGCTCCTGCGTCGTTCTCAGGAGGAAGGCCGCAGGACCATGCTCATCGGGGTCACCTTCGCCTTGCTCGACCTCGCCGAGCAGCACCCGCAGCCGCTGCCGGATCTGGTGATCGTGGAGACCGGCGGCATGAAAGGTCGCCGACCGGAGATCGTGCGCGCCGAACTGCATCGCATCCTGAAGCAGGCCTTCGAGGTGCCCGCGATCCATAGCGAATACGGCATGACGGAGCTGTTGAGCCAGGCGTGGTCCACCGGGGAGGGTCGATACACCTGCCCGCCGTGGATGCGCGTGGTGATCCGGGATGCGAACGACCCCTTCGCCATGCAGAAGCCCGGACGGACCGGAGGCATCAACGTGATCGACCTGGCGAATAGCGCGAGCTGCCCCTTCATTGCCACGCAGGACCTGGGCCGGGCTTTCCCGGATGGAAGCTTCGAGGTGCTCGGCCGCTTCGACCACAGCGACCTGCGGGGGTGCAACCTGTTGATGGAAGCCTAGACCGCCTTCACCAGGAAGTAGTTCTTCTTGCCGCGCTGCAGCAGGATGAACCTCCCGTTGATCAGATCAGCGGCGTCGACCATACGCGTTTCATCGGCCTTGACCTTGTTCACGCTGATGCTGCCTTCCTTCAACGCACGCTTGGCCTCACCCTTCGATGGCAGGAAACCGGTGTGGTCGGTCAACAGATCGATAAGGGCCGATCCGCTTTCGAGCGTCGTTCGCGCCATTTCCGCCTGCGGCACCCCTTCGAACACATCCAGCCATTGCTGCTCGGTAAGGGTTGACAAGCCTTCGCTGGCATTGCCGAAGAGGATGGTACTGGCCGCGATGGCCCCCTTCAACTCATCCTCCCCATGCACGAGCGTGGTGATGAAGCCGGCCAGCTCCTTCTGCAGGCGTCGTTCATGTGGGGCCTTTACGTGCTGCGCGATGAGGTCTGCCACGTGGTCCTCTTCCCAAGTGGTGAAGATCCGCACCGACTTCGCGGCGTCCGCATCGCTGTTGTTCAGCCAGAACTGATAGAACTTGTAGGGCGAGGTACGCTGCGCATCCAACCACACGTTGCCCCCCTCGCTCTTCCCGAACTTGGTGCCATCGGCCTTGGTCAACAACTGGGTGGTGACGGCATAAGCCTCACCGCCACCCATGCGTCGGATCAGTTCGGTGCCGGTGGTGATGTTGCCCCATTGGTCACTGCCGCCCATCTGAACGGTGCAGTCCATGTGCTTGTTGAGCCAGTAGTAGTCGTAGCCCTGCACCAGCTGATAGCTGAACTCGGTGAAGGAGAGCCCGGATTCCAGCCGGCTCTTCACACTGTCCTTCGCCATCATGTAGTTCACGGTGATGTGCTTGCCCACGTCGCGGATGAAGCGCAGGAAGCCCATGTCCTTGAACCAGTCGTAGTTGTTCACCATGCGCGCCGGGTTCACCTGGCCCGAGAAGTCGAGGAAGCGCTCCAACTGGACACGCACACATTCCTGGTTGTGGCGAAGTGCTTCTTCGTCCAGGAGGTCGCGTTCGGCGCGCTTGCCACTGGGGTCACCCACCATGCCGGTCGCACCACCGACCAGCGCGACGGGTTTGTGTCCGCAACGCTGGAAGTGTGTAAGGGTCATCACCTGCACCAAGTGACCTACATGCAGGGAATCGGCCGTTGGGTCGAAACCGATATAGCCGCTTGCAGGACCCTTTCGAAGGTGTTCGTCGAGGCCGGGGGTGCTGTCGTTCAGCATCCCACGCCATTTCAATTCATGCAGGAAGTCAAGGGTCATAGCGATAGGGGATACACCTTTCAGGGGCGGCCAAAGATAGCCGGGGCTTGCGGTCGCGCTGGTTTACCTTGGCGGCATGCATCTGGTCACCGGCGCCACCGGCATCGTGGGTTCGCACGTGCTGTTGGAGTGCGCCAAACGCGGGCCGGTGCGCGCGCTGCACCGGCCTGGTGGCGACCATCGGATCGTGGAACGCATTTTCCGCCATTATCGCAATGACGCCGATACACTGCTCACGGCGATCGAATGGGTCGAGGCCGATATACGCGACGTGGTGGCGCTTGATGCCGCGATGAAGGGGGTGCGCCACGTCCATCACACCGCCGCACTGGTCTCCTTCGCTCCCGGCGATGCCGGAGCCATGCGCCAGGTGAACGTGATAGGAACGGCCAACGTGGTGAACGCAGCCCTGGAACATGGTGTGCGTCGCTTCTGCCATGTGAGCAGCACGGCGGCCATCGGAACGGAGGCCCCAGGCACCCCACGGACCGAACGTTCGCCGTGGCACCGGACATCGCGTACCTCCACCTACGCGCTGACCAAGTATGCGGCGGAACTGGAGGTGTATCGCGGCATCGCCGAGGGATTGGAGGCCGTGATGGTCAACCCCTGCTTGGTGCTGGGTCCCGGGATCGCCGGACGCAGTTCCATGGCCTTGGTCGATCGTATGCGGAAGGGAACGCGCTATTTCCCATCGGGCACGAACGCGGTGGTCGATGCCCGGGATGTCGCCGCCTGCATGATGGCGCTGACGGAGAAGAGCCCGGTGGGCGAGCGCTACCTGCTGGTCGGGGAGAACATCTCCTACGAACGGCTGTTCGGACAGTTCTCCGAGGTCTTCGGACATCCGGCTCCAACGCGGCGCCTGAGACCGTGGATGCTCGCCGCAGGCTGGCGTGCGGAAGCCGTGCGATCCTTTCTCACCGGATCACGACCCTTCATCACCCGTGCCACCGCTGGCAGTGCGAGCGGGCAGCGCTCATACAGCGCCGCGAAGGTGGAAGCCTTCCTCGGGTATCGTTTCCGGAGTGCGGAAGAGGCCGTGTCCAACATCGCCGACTTCCTCCGGAAGCCTGCTCACTGAGCCAGTTCGTCCTTCCTGCGGCTCAATTCGTTCAGGATGTGCTCGTGCATCACCTTGAACTCCGCTGGCCGCTCAGACCAGTAGGTGAAGGACCGGTCGAATTGTTCCTTGGAGGTTCCGAACCGCTCGAACATCGCTGCGTACGCCTGTGCGGGCGGAACGGCGATCACCCGTCCACCAAGGAACTCCTGGTTGGTGCGTGCTTCGATCAGGTAGGACTCGAGCAGTACATCCGCGAAGCGGTCCTCGGACAACACATCGGGTGGTGTTTCCTCCACCCCGGAGCAGGCCATGAGCAGGACCGGAAGGATCAGCGCCCACCTCATCGTTCGAAACGAAGTCGTTCACCGCGCACATCGTGATGCACGCGACCGTCGGAGAACACGGTGTGGCCGTTCACCCAGGTGCGCACGACGCGGGCTTGGAAGCGCTGACCCTCAAAGGGGGACCAGCCACATTTGGAGAGGACGTTCGAGCGGTCGACCGTCCAAGGCGCCTCTCGATCGACCAGGACGAGATCCGCATGATAGCCTTCACGGATGAAGCCCCGCTTGGCGATGTGGAACAGGCGGGCCGGTGCATGGCACATCTTCTCGACCACCTGGGCCAAGGTGAAGACACCCTGCCGTTCAAGTTCGAGCATGGCCACGAGCGAATGCTGGACAAGCGGTCCACCGGACGGGCACGACGCATAGGGGCGTGCCTTCTCCTCCAGTGTATGCGGGGCATGATCCGTGGCCACCACATCGATGCGGTCATCCACCACGGCCTGGCGGATGGCGGCACGATCCGCTGCACCCTTCACCGCCGGGTTCCATTTCAACAGGGCACCCTTCGTCGCGTAGTCCGCATCGGTGAACCACAGGTGATGGATGCATGCCTCGGCCGTGATCCGTTTCCCATCGATCGGCCCCGGCTCGAACAGGCTGATCTCACGTGCGGTGCTGATGTGCAGGACATGCAGCCTCGTCCCGTGCTCCCTGGCCAACGCCACGGCATTGCTGCTGCTGATGTAGCAAGCATCGGCACTCCGGATGATCGGATGTTGCTCCATCGGTATCGCTTCCCCCCAGCGTTCCACGGCAGCCTGCATGTTCCTTCGGATGGTCGCCTCATCCTCGGCGTGGATGGCCAGCAGCATATGCGCCTTCCTGAAGAGGTGGTCCAGCGTGGCGGGGTCATCGACCAGCATGTTGCCGGTGCTCGAACCGAGAAAGGCCTTCAGGCCACAAACGGTGGCAGGGTCGGTACGCAACGCCTCATCGAGGTTGTCGTTGCTGATGCCCATATAGAAGGAGTAATTCACCAGCGCGTGGGCCGCTCCCAAGCCGTACTTCTCCTCCAACAGCTCTTGGCTGAGGGTCTGTGGCACCGTATTGGGCATCTCCATGAAACTGGTGACACCACCCGCCGCCGCCGCTGCGCTCGCATGCGCGATATCCTCCTTGTGGGTGAGACCGGGTTCGCGGAAATGCACCTGATCATCGATCACTCCCGGGATCAGAAGCCTGCCCTGCGCATCCACCTCCCCGACCCCGGCTACCGCGCCGATGCCCTCTTTCGCGATGCGCTCGATGAGGCCTCCACGAATGAGCAGGTCAGCCTGGAAGGTCCGACCCTCGTTGGCCACCAAGGCATCGCGGATGATCAGGTCCCTCATCAGCGGCGGATCCTTGCGCGCATCTGGAGAACGCCCAGGAAGGCCTCCTTGAAGATGCTGCTGTTCATCTTGCTCTTCCCCTTCAACCGATCAACGAAGGTGATGGGCACTTCGGTGATCCGGAAGCCGGCCACATGCACCCGGTACTTCATCTCTATCTGAAAGGCGTAGCCCACGAACTTCACCTCGTCCAACGGAAGGGCTTCGAGCACCTGCCTGCGGTAGCAGACGAATCCGGCGGTGGTGTCGCGCACCCCCAGCCAAAGGACCATGCGCACATAGAGCGATGCGGTGAAGCTCAGCAGGATCCGGTCCCACGACCAGTCCTTCACCTGGCCGCCCTTCACGTAGCGCGAGCCCACGCTCATGCCCGTTCCTTCGACCGCGCAGGCTTCATACAAACGCACGAGGTCGTTCGGGTCGTGGGAGAAGTCCGCGTCCATCTCGAAGATGAAGCCGTAACCCCGCTCGATGGCCCATTTGAAGCCGGCGATGTACGCGGTGCCCAGACCGAGCTTTCCCGGGCGCTCGATCAGATGGATGCGATCAGGATCCGGAACCATCCGCTCCTTCACGATGGACGCGGTCCCATCCGGTGAACCGTCATCGACCACGAGCACATCGAAACCCGGCTGCAGACGGAGGACATGGTCCAGGATGTCCCGGATGTTCTCCTTCTCGTTGTAAGTGGGAATGATGACGAGTCGCTCGTTCACGGTCGGTGGGGAGGCCGCCAAAGATAGACCGGGGTGGACGCGTGGCTCAGCGCACGAGGGTCACATGACCGACACGTTCGATCCGGTGGGTGGTGTACCGATCCCTGGCAACGAGCTTCCATACGTAAACGCCGATCGGCACCTCCGTGCCATCGGCGAAGTTGCCGTCCCATCCTGCATCGGGGTCGGCTGTCTCGAACAACGGTTGGCCCCAGCGGTCGAAGATGTAGAAATGATAGGCCGTGGGATCCACACCGATAACGATCGGCTTGAAGATGTCATTCGGCCCACTGCCATCCGGCGTGAATGCGTTCGGCACATGAACGAGCAAACCGTCCTCGACACTTATGACCTTGCAGATGGAATCACGACACTCCTCGGACGCGAAAGCGGTGAGGCAGACGAGGTACTCCGCGCTGACCCCGGCAGGGAAGACATGGAACGGGCTCACCTCGGTCGTCATGGATCCATCGATATCCCATTCGGAGTGGACGGCATCCTCCGAGGTATTGATGAAGCGGACCTCCGGAGCAAGCGTATTGACGACATCCGGAACGTCCGTGAAATCAGCCGTGGGCTGGTCATACACCGTGAACAGGTCGGGCACGTGCAGGGTATCCGTTCCGCAACCGCTGCCGGCATCCACGATCAACGTGGCGCCATAAGTACCGCCCTGGGTGATCGTGCGGGTGATCGGTGCGCAGTCATCGACCTGCTCCCCGTTCCACAACAACCACGAACACGATGCGGTACCTTCCAATTGACTCACCAGCGTGACGGTGACCGGTGTGCAGGCTCCTGCCCCTTCCACGACAAAGTCGGCCACGGGGATCGGCACCACCTCCACGATGACCGATGAGGTGACGGCCGGGCAAGGTGCAGGTGCGATGACCGTGTAGGAATAGGTTCCCGCCTCGGCCACACCCGCCTGGAAGGTCCCACTGAACGGGGCACCATCCTCCGTCGTCCAAGCGCCACCCACATCGGGCATTCCACCCAGTTCACCGAAGAGTTCGATGGTGGCCCCACTGTTCTCACAAACACTGATGCTCGCGTTCAGCCCGGCATCCGCGGCCTCACTAACGTTGATGGTCAGTTGCGCCACATCGTCCAGGCAGGGAGCGATGGCTTCGATGGTATAGGTGTACACACCGGGTGCACCCGTGCCAGGAACGAACGATGCCGGCACCACATCTCCTGACGGCCCGCGCCAGATGCCATCCGGCTGGGGTGAACCGGTGAGCAGGTCGGTCATACTGAACGCCGCCGAAGTGGAGCACTGGATCGTGGAGGCATCCCCACCTGCATCGGGAACGGGTGCGATGAGGGCGGCTACCGTGGATGTGGCATTCACGCAAGGAGCGAGGCCGGTGACGGTATAGGTGTACAGACCGGAAAGATCGGTCGAAGGATCGAGC
>JAGQVR010000073.1 GCA_020437875.1 Flavobacteriales bacterium | reverse complement strand
CAGATGGACATGAACGTGGTGATGTATCCGGAGATCACCGGTCCTGCGAAGAAGTCGGAACAGAAGACTATGGAGCATGGCGAGCACATGGACCATGGCATGATGTACAACAGCAACGCGATGTCCGACATCGTCACGCTGAACTACTCTATGCTGCGTTCGCCAACAAGCACCGCGCTGCCGCCCGGTCCGGTCACGGAGCTGCGCTTCGAGCTGACCGGCAACATGGACCGCTACGTGTGGGCGATCAACAACAAGACCGTGAGCGAGACGGACAGGATCCTGATCCACAAAGGCGAGAACGTCCGCGTGATCCTATACAACAACAGCATGATGCGCCACCCCATGCACCTGCATGGCCACTTCTTCCGCGTTGTGAACGGTCAAGGCGACCACGCCCCGCTGAAGAATGTGCTCGATATCATGCCGATGGAGACCGACACCATCGAGTTCCTCGGCACGGAGGAAGGTGATTGGTTCTTCCACTGTCACATCCTCTACCACATGATGAGCGGCATGGGCCGCGTGTTCAGCTACGCGGATGCGCCCGCCAAGCCGCATCTGCCTTTGCCGAAGAACGCGTGGCGCACCTTCCTACGCGAGGACAAGCAATGGCACTTCATGGGCATGAGCGACTTCGCGAACAACGGCATCGATGGCGAGGCCATGCTGATGAGCAAACGCTGGACCTTGGAAGGCGAATGGCGGCTGGGCTACACCGAGATGCACGGCCAGGAGGTGGAGACGCATTTCGGGCGTCACCTCGGCAAGATGCAATGGTGGTTCATCAATGCCGGCATCGACTGGCGAACCCGCACGCACGGCGAAGGGCCCGAGGAGAACCTCTTCGGCCAGGGCAACACCAAGGACAGCCGCAGCGTGGGCCATATCGGATTCCGCTGGACGTTGCCCATGCTCGCGAAGCTCGACGCCCGTATCGATACCGACGGCCGACTGCGCGCACAGCTCATGCGCGAGGACATGCCGCTCACACCGCACTTACGCCTGGACGCCATGGTGAACAGCGACTATGAATACATGGGCGCTCTACGGTACGTCTTCGATAAGACTTGGGCTTTCCGGACGCACTACGACAGCGACATGGGCTTCGGGGTGGGGGTGACGCTGACATACTGACGGTGGCTTGGGCTTCCCATTGTGGGGAGGTCCTGCCACATGCTTTATCAGGTCGCGATGTGCGAATGGTCACAGGGCCAGCGGATTGGGTCACGAGTTCGACCTGGCACTGGAATGGTCTTCAAGCATGGAAAGCATAAGCCATGAAGAACCACCTGTCCCGTTCCGCGATCGCCGGCATTCTCAGCCTGGCCTTGACCGTTCCTGCATGTAATACCTCACGCGCCGTGAAGGGCGGTGCGATCGGCGCCGGTGCTGGCGCTGGAGTGGGCGCCGTTATCGGCAACCAGTTCGATGGCAAGAACAGCACGGTGGTCGGTGCCATCATCGGTGCGGCGGTCGGCGGTACTGCTGGCGCGCTGATCGGTCGTCATATGGACAAGCAGGCCGAGGAACTGCAGCGCGATCTGCAGGGTGCCACCGTGACCCGCGTGGGGGAGGGCATCAAGATCACCTTCGACAGCGGTCTGCTCTTCGCCGTGGACAAGAGCGACCTGAACTCCACTGCCGTGCAGAACGTGAACGAACTGGGCCAGACCTTGTTGAAGTATGAGGATACCGATATCCTGATCGAAGGCCACACTGATGCCGACGGGGCCGATGATTACAACCTTGGTCTTTCGGAACGCAGGGCGAAGAGTGTCTCCCGCCAGCTGATCGCCGACGGAGTCCAGGCTGGCCGTATCAGCACCGTGGGTTACGGTGAAGGTCAGCCCGTGGCGGACAATGGTACCGCGGAGGGCAAGGCCCAGAACCGTCGGGTGGAGGTTGCGATCTATGCCAACAAGCGCATGCAGAAGGCGGCTGAGCGCGGGGAGTTGTGAGCCTCGAGCGACCTTGGGGACCCGGGGTCCGCGAACACCGATCTTCCGGACATGGTCCGTCGTGAAGCAGGCTTCACGACGGACCATGTCGTTCGGCTCAAGCTGGTGTGATCAACCGTACGTCACACAGCCAACACCAGCACACGAGGCGTACTATTCTGTGCCAAGTATCGGCCCACCTTGGCGGCATGTGGAAGAACTACCTGCTCATCGCCTGGCGCACCCTGCAGAGGGACAAGCTCTTCGCTGTCCTTAACATCATGGGGCTCGCCATCGGTGTGGTGGCCTGCTTGCTCATTTACATCTACGTCCAGGATGAATTGAGCTACGATGCGCATCACCGGAAGGCCGATCGCATCTTCCGTATCCAGGCCCACTATCGGTTCGGTGACGTGAGCGATGACTTCGGGATAACACCCTTCCCGATCATGGAGGCGCTCTTGAACGAGTATCCCGACATCGAGGCGGGTATAACGCTGTATCAGCTCGGGCGTACGACGTTGGAGTACAACGGGCAGCGGTACGTGGCCGAGGATGGCTACAACGCTGACACGAACACCTTCCGCAACTTCGACTTCACATTCGCGCATGGTGGTCCGGATGCGCTGGACGAGCCGGACAACATCGTCATCATGCAGGAGATGGCCACGCGCATGTTCGGTGCGGAGGATCCCATCGGCAAGCTGGTGACGCGGAACGGCCGCACGTTGAAGGTCGCGGGCGTGATCGACGGGAAGGCGGAGAACACGCACATTCCCATGGGGGTGTTCATGAGCCGCCTGGGCATGCCGCCACAAGCGCGCGAGCAGTTGTCGCAGAGCTGGGGGAACAACAGCTGCTTCAACTACCTGGTGCTGGCGCCGGGGGTGAGCGCCGATGACTTCCAAGGGAAGATGGACGCCTTCGTCACGAAGTACATCATTCCAGCCTGGGGCGGCGAGGAGTTCCAAGGGAGCATACGCTTCAACCTGGAACCATTGAAGGAGGTGCACTTCAACAACGAACTCATTTACGACACCCCGAAGAAGGGCAACAAGGCCTATGTCACCCTCTTCGCGATCGTGGCGGTGCTCATCCTCGCGATCGCCTGCATCAACTACATCAACATGAGCACGGCCGATGCCACACGGCGTGCGAAGGAGGTGGCCTTGCGCAAGGTGAGCGGCGCACAGCGTGGCCAGCTCGTGGCCCAGTTCATCGGCGGAAGCGTGATGATCGCCGTGATCGGCATACTGGTCGCCTTGATCCTGTTGTGGCTGGCACTGCCCGCCTTCAACGGCATCACCGATAAGGAGATCGGCATGGGCTACCTCTTACGCGGGAGCTTCCTTGCCGTAGTGATGTTCATCGTGCTGATGATCGGCGTTGTAGCGGGCAGCTATCCGGCATTCTTCCTGTCCCGCTTCGCACCGCAGCTGCTGTTGAAGGAGGGTGTTGCGAGTGGAGCCGGCAAGCAACGCGTTAGGAAGGTGTTGATGGGCGCCCAGTTCGCGATCGCGCTCTTCATGGTGGTGGGTACGCTCGCGGTGTTCGCACAACTGCACTGGTTGCGTACCACCGATATGGGCTTCCGCAAGGAGAACCTCCTGAGCATCGCAATGCCCCTTCCACAGGGACGGGACACGCTGGCCTGGGACCGCCTGCGTCCGGTGAAGGACGAGCTGATGCGCCAGAGCTTCGTGACCGGTGCCGCCTTCACGCAGGACCTGCCGGGCCAGGGCAGCGGACGATGGGTGCTCCAAGCGAACACACCCGAAGGTCGTATCGACAAGCCGATGCCGACGATGAGCGCGGATGCGGACCTTCCTGCTCTGCTCGGCGTAGAGCTGGCGGCCGGCCGCTATTTCGATCCGACCATCCCGGGTGATCGCGACAACGCCGTGATGGTGAACGAGAGCGCGGTGAAGGCCTTTGGCTGGAAGGACCCGCTCGCGGAGAAGATCTATGCACCGGGTGATAGCGCGGAACAGGAACTGGCCGTGATCGGGGTGTTGAAGGACTTCCACTACACCAGCTTGCACACGCCGATCGAACCGCTCGTGCTTTTTCAGAGCAGCCAGCGCTATGGCGTCCGGAACCTGGTACTGCGTCTCGCCCCGGGGGATGTCTCCGGGCAGCTGGCCACCCTTCAGGGCGAATGGAAGCGCGTCTTCCCGGATGCGGAATGGAACGCCACTTTCCTCACGGACAGCATCGCACAGCTTTACGTGGCCGAGGACAAGCTCTACCGGGTGTTCGCCGCATTCGCGGTCCTCACCATCCTGCTGACCATCATGGGGCTCTATGGACTGGCCTATTTCACGGCGAAGCAACGCACACGCGAGATCGGCATCCGTCGGGTGATGGGTGCACCGGTCATCGACATCGTGAACCGGATGAACCGTGAATTCGTCGTCCTGATGGGTCTATCACTCATCGTCGCATTCCCGCTGGCCTTCTACGCCATCGGCCGTTGGCTGGAGACATTCGCCTATCACACCAGGATATCACCACTGCTCTATGCGGCGGCGTTGCTCATCACGCTTGTGGTGACGGTCTTGACGGTGACCATGCAGGCGTACAAGGCAGCCGCGGCGGACCCGGTGAAGGCCTTGCGCTATGAATGACCTCCTGCGGTGGATGGGGGCGGACCTACTTCAGGTCGTCCGTGAAGTGCCCGCCATGTCGGCCGCGACCGAACTTCTCCTTGTTGAACGCTGCTGAAGCGCCACGAGGGATGGAGAGGCTGTTCCAACCGAGCCCATGCTCCATGCGACCCAATAGCACGATCTGACCGACGTGGTACGCGTAATGGCAGAGTTGCCGGTTCACGGCGTCCATGATGCTGTGGGCCTGGTCCCGGATGTACACCGTGGTATCGAAGTTCCCCGCATGCACGCTGTCCAGCGCGGCGAATAGACATCGCCATCCATCCTCCCAGCGAGCGAGCATCTCATCGCGCGAGGAGATGACGTCCTCGAACTCCAGGTCGCGTTCGCGCCATTCCTTCTCGCCATCCGTGGTGAGGAAGTCGGTCCACCGGGAACGCATGTTCCCGTGCAGGTGGTTCACCAATATCGCCATGGAGTTCGCCTCCGGGTCGGAACGACGGAAGAGCTGCTCATCGCTGACCTGCTCGAATGCCTTTTCACCAAGTCGTTTGTAATGGGCGAATTGTGCGCGCGCACTCTTCAAATAGACGTCAGGTATGTCCATGGAGGCCGAATCTAGGTACGGGGCGCATGGCGTCGATGGGCTTGGAAGCAGGCCTCGAAGCCGACCATTCTTGGTGTCTCAACGTTCGGATCGTCACGGCATTGTCACGCGCACTGACCTGATCTGTCAGCTGAGTGACAGGCGGCTGCCAGCCGGTCGTGATCGTTCACGATCATTAACGATCGTTCACCGATACATGTCAGGTTTCGCGCGTTCACAGAATACGGCATGGATCATGTCGCAACAAAAGCATGATGAAGAACACGAAGGACGAGACCAATGTGCACCGCACGCTGATCGTCGATGCTCCGGTGGAGTTCGTGTGGGCGGCGTTGAGCGATCCCAAACTGACGCATCTCTCGCTGGCGTGGTCGCTGAAAGGCGAACTGCAGCGTGGGAAGCGCTTCCAGTGGATGACGCGGGACGAGGAGGGCAGCGGTGGAGCGGTGGCGGCTGAAGGTACCGTCCTCACCCTTTTTCCAGGTGAACGACTGCGGTACTCCCACTACGATGTGCGTAGCGGACTCCCCGATGAACCGGCGAGCCGGACCACCGTCGACCTGCACCTGATCGCCGAGACGCCTGGTCGTACGCGCCTGGAGCTATGGCAGGGTGATTTCCTGGGTCTGCCGCACGCGGCACGCCGTGCACGAGAAGCCGGACGGCAATGGGTCGAGCGGCTGGTGGGCGTGAAGCGGGTGGCAGAAGAATTGAGCCGCGCCCAGGCGGCATGAAGAACGTGGTGCGGCGTGGGTGGCGACCGCTGGGGTTTGGTGGTACTCTAACGAATTGGCCGCCTGCGCTGCACTCTTCTTCCTTTCCCGGAGATCGAAAGGGATCACACGAGACCTCCCGCCAGCCACTTCAACCGTAGCTCCGCGGCCTTCGCTTCGTATTGCGCAAGCAACAACCTGTTCTCCGCATCGATCAGGCCCTGCTGGACATCGCGCAATTCCACGGCCGTGAGCATGCCGATGCGGTAGCTCTCCAGTGCCACTGAGACCTGCGCACGGATCCCTTCGAGGTTCGCGTGTTCCAATGCGATCCGTTGCCGTGCCGTGCCGTAAGCTGTCCACGCGTCCAATACCTGCTGCTCCAATTGAAGCTGGGCCTGCTCCGTGCTGATGGCCGCCTGCTCGCGCGAGATCTTCGCGGTCTCCACGGCCTTGTTCGCCTGCAGGCCACGGAAGAGCGGCAGGCTCACGCGCACCCCATAGTCCGGGCCTACCGCACGGTTGCTCTGGAGGAAACCCACCGCACTGGTGCTGCGCGTGTAGCCGTAGTTGCCGTACAGGTCCACCCGTGGGAACAAGGCCCCGCGCAATTCCTTCACCGAGGCATCGGCCAGCATTTGCTCCTGCCGAGCGGCCTGTAAGGCACTGTTGCCGTTGCGCGCATCGTTCTGGATGGAGGCCAGGTCGAGAGCTTCCGGCATGGGGATGTCCATGGATACTTCCACGGGGCTGTCCGCAGCGCGACCGAGCAATGTGTTCAGGCGCGCGTGCGCGATCGCGCGTTGTTGGATCAGGTCGAGCAGAGCGGCGCTGTCCGCGCTCAGGTCGAGCCGTGCCTGCACGAGCGCGAGCCCGCTGTACGATCCGATCCGTTCGCCGGTCTCGGTGATAGTCAAACGTTCGTTGCTTGTGATCAAGCCTTCCCGTTGTACGCCCACCGCCTTGTTCAATTGCACGGCGAGGTAATAGCTGGTCACCACATCATACACCGTGCTCTCCATCTGCTGGCGCAATTCGGTCCTGCCGATCAGTTCCAATGCCTCCAATCGGTCCTTCGCCGCGAACATGGTCAGGCCATCGAACACCGTCCAGTTCAGCGCGAGCGCGCCGTCGAGCACACGCGTGTTCGCATTGTCGGCCTGGCGCACTTCACCGCTGAAGAAGGTCTGTTTCGTGCTACTGTTGTCGATGGCGTATACCCCGTTCGCATCGAGCGTAGGGAGCATACCGGCGTTGCCGACGTTGTTCATCAGCTCGCTCGTGCGCGCATCCAGCTTCGCCAGGCGGATCCCATGGTTGTGCTCCAGCGCAATGGCCACGGCCTGATCGGCGGTGAGTGTTTGGGAGTGAAGTGCGGTGAAGGTGGTGAGTATGGTAAGAACGGTGAGAACGTGCGAGATCGCGAGGGCAGGAGGGAAGGCCCACTTTCGCTCCCTTGCACCCCCGCACCCTTGCACCTTGTGTGCTTCTCTGTTCTTCATGGTGTAACGATCACGTTTCCTTCTTTACCTGCTTCACCCCCCTTTACCTCTCTCACCAACTTCACCAGTATCACCCTTCCTCTCCCGCGACATGTAACTGTACAGTCCCGGCACCATGTACAGCGTCAGCACCAGTGAGAACAACAGCCCGCCGATGATCACGATGCCCATGGGGATACGGCTCTTCGCGGCGGCTCCGAGGCCGATGGCGATGGGTAATGCACCGAGCGCCATGGCGAGCGTGGTCATCAGGATCGGGCGCAGGCGTTGCGTGGCGGCATCGACCACGGCATCCAGCTTCTTCAGGCCTTGCTCCTTGCGCTGGTTGGCGAACTCCACGATCAGGATGCCGTTCTTGGTGACCAGCCCGATCAGCACGATGATGCCGATGTTGCTGAAGATATTGAGCGTGTGGCCGAAGAGCCAGAGACTGAGTACGGCGCCGGTGCCTGCCACGAACACGGTGCTGATCACCACCACCGGATCGATCCAGCTCTCGAATTGCGCGGCCAGGATCAGGAAGACGAGCACGAGTGCCAGCGCGAACGCGAAGCCCAAGCTGCTGCTGCTCTCCGCGAATTCCTTGCTTACCCCACCGAGCGTGGTGCTGAAGCTGTCGTCGAGCACTTCATCGGCGATGCGGTCCATGGCGGCGATGCCGTCGCCGATGGTATAACCCTCGTTCGGGTCGGCGCTTACCGTTGCGCTCACGTAACGGTTGTACCGGAAGAGCTGCGGAGGAGTGCTGCGGTCGCTCATGCGCACGAGGTTGTCCAGTTGGATCAGTTCATCCTTGTTGTTGCGGACGAAGGCCGTGCTCAGATCCGCCGGTGCGTCGCGGTCCGCGCGCGTGGCCTGACCGATCACCTGGTATTGTTTGCCCTTGAATATGAAGTAGCCGTAGCGCTGGCCGCTGAAGTAGAGTTGCAGCGTTTCGGCGATGTCGCGCATGCTTACGCCCAGGGCTCGTGCGCGGTCGCGGTCGATCTCCACGTTCAGCTCGGGCTTGTTGAACTTCAGGTTCAGATCGCTCACGCGGAATGTCTTGTCGGCCGCGACCTTCTCCATGAAGGCCGGGATCACCTCGCGCAACTTCTCGAAGGTGGGCGCCTGGATCACGTATTCCACGGGCAGGCGCGTGAAGCGCGATCCACCGATCGTGGGCTCCTGGATCACGAAGCTGCGCGCCATGTTGTACTTCGGCAGTTCGTCCATGATCGACTTCGCGATATCGTCCTGGGTGCGATCGCGCTCCTCCGGGTCCACGAGCGTCACACGCACGAAACCGTTGTTGGTGCTGCTCGCCGTTCCGAAACCCGGCGCGGTGACGCTCAGCAATGCCTGGCGCTCCGGTAGCGTATCCACCAGGCCGATGATTTCCGTGAGGTAGTCGTTCATCATCTCGAAGCTGGTGCCTTCGGGTGCGGTGCTCTGCACCATGAAGCGGCTCTTGTCCTCCATCGGCGCCAGTTCGCTCTGCAGTTGCGAACCGATCAGCACGGTGGCGATCAGGCTCACCACAAGGATCACCCAGCTCACCCTCCGCACCTGCATGAAGCGCTTCAGTGAGCGGTTGTACCCAGCGGTCATGTTGTTGAACCAACGCTCGGTCACCTCGAAGAAGCGGCTGTGGCGGGGTTGGTGCTTCAGCCAATGCGCGCTGAGCATGGGCGTGAGCGTGAGGCTGACGATGGCGCTGATCAGCACGGCGCCAGCCACCACGATACCGAATTCGCGGAAGAGGCGACCGGTCAATCCGCTGAGGAAGATCACCGGTAGGAAGACCGCCATCAAGGTGATGGTGATGCTGATGATGGCGAAGGTGATCTCCTTGCTGCCCTCGTGGCCGGCCTTGATCGGGTCCATGCCGCGTTCGATCTTGCTGTAGATGTTCTCCAGCACCACGATGGCGTCGTCCACCACGATCCCCGTGGCCAGCAGCACGGCCAGGAGCGTGAGGATGTTGATGCTGAAGCCCGCGATGTACATGATGAAGAAGGCGCCGATGAGCGAGATCGGGATGGCGAGCACGGGGATCAGTGTCGTCCGCCAGTCGCGGAGGAAGATGAAGATGATGAGCACCACCAGCGCGAAGGAGATCGCGATGGTCTCCTCCACCTCGAGGATCGCCTTGCGGATGCCGACGGTGGTGTCCATCGCGAGCGTGTAGCGCAGGTCGTCCGGCAGGTCCCGGCTGATCTGCTCAAAGCGCTTGTAGTACTCGTCGGCGATGGCGATGTAGTTGCTGCCCGGCTGCGGTGTGAGCGCGATGCCCACCTGTGGTATCGCCCCGTTGCCGCGCAACAAGCTGCGTTCGTTCTCCGGCTGCAGTTCGGCGAGGCCCACATCGCGCAGCCGTACCACCACGCCGCCTTCATCGCGCAGGATCAGGTCGTTGAACTGCTCGGGCGTTTCCAGGCGGCCCATGGTCCGTATGGTGAGCTCGGTCCGGTATCCTTCGATGCGGCCGCTCGGCAGCTCCACGTTCTCGCGGTCCAGCGCGTTGCGCACATCACTCGGGGTGATGCGGTAACCCGCCATCTTCACCGGATCGAGCTGGAGCTTCATGCTGTACTTCTTCTCGCCCCAGATGCGGATCTCGCTCACGCCGGGAATGGTCTGCAGCCGCTCCTTGAAGTTGTTGTTCGCGATCTCGCTCAGCTCGAGCATCGAGCGCTGATCGCTCTGCATGGTCATGCTCAGGATCGGGCTGCTGTCGGCGTTGCTCTTCACCACGATGGGTGGATCCGCATCCGTCGGCAGGTTGCGCACGGCCTGGCTCACGCGGTCGCGCACGTCGTTGGCCGCCGCCTCCAGGTCCATGTCCAGGTCGAATTCCACGGTCACCGTGCTGCGGCCATCGGCACTCACGCTGGTGAGGCTGGTGATGCCCGCGATGCCGTTGATGCTCTCCTCCAGCACCTCGGTGATCTGCTTCTCGATGATGTCCGCGTTGGCGCCCACGTAGTTGGTGGTCACCGTGATCACTGGCGGATCAACGCTCGGGTACTCGCGCACGCCCAGGTAGGTGAAGCCGATGATCCCGAAGAGCACGAGGAAGATCGAGATCACCGTGGCGAGCACGGGCCGGTTGATCGAAAGGGAACTGATGTTCATGGGTCAGTTCGCCTGCTTCGCTGTTGCCGCACTATCCGTTGAAGGGTCACTCGCCTCATCCTTTCGCGCTGCCGGGCGCAAGGGCATGCCATCCCGCACGGCCAGCAGCGCACTGGTGATGACCGTATCGCCCGGCTGCACGTTGCTGATCAATTGCACTTCGTTCTCGGTACGGATGCCAACATCCACCCGCACGCTCTTCGCCTTGCCATCCTTCATCACCATCACCTTCTGCCCTTGTATATCGGGGATCAAAGCTTCGGCCGGGATGGTGAGCGCATCGGTGATGGTCGCGAGCCTGACCTCCACTTTCGCGAAGGCGCCGGGCACCAGGCGGCCAAGTGGATTCTGCGTGCGGGCGCGCACCTTCACCGTGCGGGTGCTGGCATCCACGCTCGGCTCCACGGCGTAGACTTCGGCGGTGTACCTCATCGTGTCAGCTTCGAGCGTGAAGGCCACCTGCATTCCCGGCTTGATGTGCAGCGCGTAGCGTTCCGGCACGGCGAAGTCGAGTTTCATGGGGTCCGTTTGTGCGAGCCTGGCGATGACGCCGGTAGGCGATACATAGCCGCCTTCACTGATGCTGCGCAATCCGATCGTACCGCTGAAGGGGGCGCGGATCGTGGTTTTGGCGATGGCCGCCCGGAGGTTGTCCACCTCGGCCTGCATGCCGATGCGCTGTGCCACGGCCGCGTCATACGCTTCCTGGCTCAAGCCTTTCACTGCGAGGAGTTGTTCCTGCCGCGTGGCCGCGTCCGTTGCCAGCTTCAGGTTGGCCTCGGCCTTCCGCAGTTGGGCTTGCAGGTCATCGTCGTTGATGTGCACGAGCACCTGGCCGGCACTCACCTTCCGTCCTTCCTCGAAGCCGATGTGCGTGACGCGACCGCTCACTTCACTGCGCAGTTCGACCTCCTCGTTGGGAAGCAGGCTTCCGGTGGTGATGAAGGCATTGTCCAGCGGACGACCGTGCAGGACATGCACCTGCACGGCCATCGCCTGAGGAGCGCCGCCCCCTGCCACTTGCTCTTCACTTCCACCACACGCGGCCAGCAGCAGGGGGACGGCGTAGATGATCCTCGTTGATCGGGTCATGCGTGTACACGTTTGTTCGTGATCGCCACGGGCGCCCCTTCCTTGCGGAGGTTGGACACGAG
>JAGQVR010000072.1 GCA_020437875.1 Flavobacteriales bacterium | reverse complement strand
CCTTCATGGTGTGGCCGATGACGATGGCACCATCCTTCACCACGGGCTTCTCCATGATCCCGCCAACGGCCAGGATGCAGGCGTCCGGCGGATTGATGATGGCGGTGAACTCATCGATGCCGAACATGCCCAGGTTGGAGATGGTGAAGGTGTTGCCCTCCCAATCCGATGGCTGCAGCTTCTTGTCCTTCGCGCGCTTCGCCAGGTCACGCATCTCGTTGCCGATGGTACGTAGGGGCTTGCCATCGGCGAAGCGGACAACGGGCACCAGCAGGCCTTCGTCCACGGCCACGGCCACGCCGATGTGGACATGCTCGTTGTAGCGGATGCGGTCGCCGAGCCAGCTACTGTTCACCTTCGGGTGTTGCTTCAGCGCCACCGCGCAGGCTTTGATCACAAGGTCATTGAACGAGATCTTGTCCGGTGCGATCTGCTTGTTGATGGCCTCGCGCACGCTCATCGCACGCGCCATGTCCATCTCCAGGGTCAGGTAGAAGTGCGGCGCGGTGAAGAGGCTCTCGCTCAGGCGACGCGCGATGGTCTTGCGCATCTGGCTCACAGGGACCTCCTCATACTTCTCGATCTGTGGTGCTCCGACGTAGCCGCCACCGCTGAAGTTCTCGATGTCCTGCTTCGTCACCCTCCCGTCCGGACCGCTGCCGGTCACCCGTCCGATGTCGATGCCCTTCTCTTCCGCGAGCTGACGTGCCAGTGGACTCGCCTTCACCCGTCCGTTGTTCGACTGCGCTGGAGCTGCTGCTGCGCTGGACCCACCGAAGAGCGGCTTCGAGGCAGGAACGTGCCCTGTCGCAGCAGGCATGGCTTTTTCAGGAGCAGGGGCAGGAGCTACTTCAGCGGCTTGCTCCAGAACCTGCTTCTGCTCCTTCCGTTCCTCTGCTTTCGGTGCGGCCTCGGCCTTGGGTGCCGATGCGGCCTCGCTGGCCAGCAAGGCGGTGATGTCCTCGCCCGCTTTACCCAGCACGGCCAGCACACTGTCCACCGGAGCGGCCTTGCCCTTCTCCACCCCGATGTGCAGCAGCACACCGTCGGTGAAGCTCTCGAACTCCATGGTGGCCTTGTCGGTCTCGATCTCCGCGAGCACCTCGCCGCTCTTCACGGCATCCCCCACCTTCTTGTGCCAGGCGCTCACCACCCCTTCGGTCATGGTGTCGCTCAACTTCGGCATGCGTACGATCTCGGCCATGTCGTTCGGGCGTTCAGTCTTTCTCGAATGGGTAGTTCTTCTCAGCGTACACGTCGTTGTACAGCTCGTCCTCCGTGGCCATCGGGCTCTCCTCGGCGAACTTCACCGCGGCCTCTACCTCCTTCTTCACATCGGCATCGATACGCTCCAACTCCGCCTCATTGGCCCACTTCTCCTTGAGCAGCGTGGCGCGCACGCTCTCGATCGGGTCCTGCTTCTTGTACTCCTCCACTTCCTCCTTCGTGCGGTACTTCTGGGGATCGCTCATGCTATGCCCCTTGTACCGATAGGTCTTGATGTCCAGCAGGTAGGGACCGTTCCCTGCGCGCGCATGCGCACAGGCCATCGCGATCGCTTCATGCACATCCTCGCAGCGCATACCGTTCACACCCAGGCCCGGCATGTCGTAGCTCTCACCGATGGTGCTGAGGTCGTGCACGTTGCTCGTGCGCTCCACGCTGGTGCCCATCGCGTAGTTGTTGTTCTCGATGATGAAGACCACCGGCAACTTCCACGTCATGGCCATGTTGAAGGTCTCATGCAACATGCCCTGGCGGATGGCCCCATCGCCCATGAAGCAGAGGGTCACATGATCCTCGCCACGGTACTTGTCGGCGAAAGCGATGCCGGCGCCCAGGCCGATCTGTCCGCCTACGATGCCGTGGCCACCGAATAGGTTGCGCTGCTTGTCGAAGTAGTGCATGCTGCCCCCCTTCCCCTTGCTCGTGCCGGTCATCTTGCCGAAGAGCTCGGCCATCACGTGCTTGCTGGGCGTACCCAGTACGAGGGGGTGCGCGTGGTCCCGGTAGCCGGTGATGAGGCGGTCCGTTGGGCGGATCGCGGTGATCATGCCCGCAAGGATGGCCTCCTGTCCGATGTAGAGGTGGCAGAAGCCGCCGAACTTCTGCATGGTATAGAGCTGGCCGGTCTTCTCCTCGAAGCGGCGCATCAGCACCATCTCCTTGAACCAGCGCAGGTAGGTCTCCTTCCCGAGGCCGGCACCGCCGCCTTTTCCGGTCTCCGCTTTCCTGGACTTGCTGCCCTTGGCGGCAGCGGCTGTCTTCGTGCTCATGAGGTGAGGGCAAATATAGCCCGGCCCCTTCCGGCCGAACGGTCACATCAGCCGTTGAGGAAGGAGGCGTCGAATGAGAGCGGCAACAGTTGACCCGCGCTACTGACCTCGTAGACCGGACCGTTCGGGACCGCCATGAGCAGCCGAAGGGGTGCACGCTTCTGACGCATCTCCTGCTCGAGCAGCGCCTGCCGGCAGATCCCGCAGGGTGTCACGGGACGCTCACCCGTCACCGATGGCACCACGATCGCCATGGTCTCCACCACGCCGTTCGGGTCGAAGGCCATGGCGGCATGCAGGGCGGTCCGTTCCGCACAGGTACCGGCCGGAAAAGAGGCGTTCTCCTGGTTGCTACCGGTGACCACACGACCGTCGCGCATGCGCAAAGCCGCACCCACCTGGAAGTTGGAATAGGGGGCATAGGCCCGCAAGGCGGCTTCGTGGGCCGCGTTCAACAGGGTCTGATCCGCTTCGGAAAGCCCTGCCGCCGAGGCGTGGATCACCAGATCGAGGGGTACGCTATGGGGAATGCCCATGGGTCGTGGAAAAGGGGGCTAAAAGTAGGCCGGCCGCGCGCTCCTTCAAACCCTTGAGGACTTCCGCCGTCCTAGGTATCCGTAAGTTTGGCGGCTCCTTTCGGCCATGACCACGCCTACAACGCACCTCGACCGCTTCGAGCCCATCTCCCTGGAGGAGATGGACGGGGTGAAATTGCAGGACCGTGTGGATACCAAATACGTCTTCGGGGAGGACCGACTTCCCGAAGTACTTGAGGCCATGCTGCCGCACTACCGCTTGCTGCAAGTGGACGGCAAGCGGGGCACCCCGTACCGCAGCCTCTACTTCGACACCCCCGACCTGCGCGATTATTACGCCCATCACAACCGCCGGACCTTTCGGAGCAAGGTGCGTTTCCGGGAGTACATCGGAAGCGACCTCGTCTTCCTGGAAGTGAAGCGCAAGACGGGGCGGGGCCGTACGGACAAGAAGCGCATGCGCGTGGAAGCCATTCCTGAGCACCTGACCGCGGAACAGCAGGCCTTCGTGTCCAAGGCGAGCCACAGTGATGCGCCGCTCCAGGCGACGCTCTGGAACCACTTCACACGTTACACCTTCGTCAGTCGTACCAGTCCTGAACGGCTCACCATGGACATCGACCTCCGGTACAGCAGCGCGGGTGAGGACCGTGCCTTGGGCGGCATCGTCATCGCGGAACTGAAGCAGGAGCGGGCTGACCGCACCTCCCCCTTCGTACGGATCATGCGCGAACGCGTCTTTCCCGCCTCGGGCATGAGCAAGTATTGTGTAGGCCTCCTGTTGCTGGGCAAACGGGTCAAGCACAACGCGTTCAAGGCGGTGCTGCTCAAACTGGACCGGATCCGCCAGGCCGCCTAAGCCCTATCATCGCACCATGAAGATCTTCGGAATGCCGCTCATCCACGCCGACATGTGGGAGCTTCTCTTCAAGTTCAGCATCAACACGGTCGTCCTCTTCGTGTTGATCCGCCTGATCTACTACCCCATCCACCGCAAGAAGGACTACCTCTTCACCTACTTCCTTTTCAATACGCTCATCTTCTTCCTGTGCGTGCTGCTCAATAGCGTGAAGCTGAGCATCGGCTTCGCCTTCGGCCTCTTCGCCATCTTCGGCGTGCTGCGCTACCGTACCGAGCAGATCAGCATCAAGGACATGACCTACCTCTTCGCGACCATCAGCGTGGCGGTGATCAATGCCCTTGCCAGCAAGAAGGTGAGTCTGGCCGAACTGCTCTTCACGGACGGCATGATCCTGGTCATGACCTACGCCCTGGAGCACGTCTGGCTCACGCGCCACGAGGCGGTGAAGTTCCTGATCTACGAGCGCATCGACCTGATCAAACCGGAGAATCGGGTGGCACTCTATGAGGACCTGCACCAACGCCTCGGGGTGAAGACCTCGCGCGTGGAGGTCGGCAAGATCGACCTGTTGAAGGACACGGCCGAGCTGAAGGTGTTCTACTTCGAGGACGAACAGGGCCACGGATCCTTCACCGCGTCGCCCGCGGACGACGGGGACGATTAGTCCTTCTGGATGAGGGCCACCGCATGAGCGGCAACACCCTCCTCCCGACCAACGAAGCCCATCTTCTCGTTCGTGGTGGCCTTGATGTTCACCGCATCCTCCGCCACGCCCAGGATGGGGGCGATGGTGGAGCGCATGGCGGGAACGTGCGGCATGATGCGCGGCTTCTCCAGGATCAGGGTGCAGTCCACATTGCCCACCTGCCAGCCCTTCTCGCCGAGCAGGCGCACCACCTCCTTCAAGAGCAACTTGCTGTCCGCCCCTTTCCAACGGTCATCGGTATCCGGGAAATGACGGCCGATATCGCCAAGGCCGGCCGCGCCGAGCAGGGCATCACAGACGGCATGCAACAGCACATCCGCATCGGAATGGCCGAGGGCTCCTCGATGATGTGGGATAAGGACGCCACCCAGCCATAGTTCACGGCCCTCCACCAGCTGGTGGACGTCGAAACCGAAGCCAACGCGGAACATCAGTTGGACTCCGGCTTCTTCTTCGCCTTGTCGAACTTGAAGCCCAGGGTGAAGCGCAGCGTGTTGGCCAGCGGGCTCCGTTGTGTGTTCGCGATCAGGTAGCTCAGGTCGAGGGTGAAGATGCTGTACTTGACCCCGGCACCCAGGGTGAAGTACTTGCGGTTGCCCTTGGTGTAGTGCTCCCAGAAGTAACCGGTGCGGAAGGCGAACTGCTCGGCATACCAGTATTCGAAGCCACCGGCCAGGTTGATCTCTCGTAATTCCTCGCGCAAGCGGCTGCCACTCTCCACGTACGGCTGCCCATTATCGTCGTAACCCACGTTCCCCGGTGCATCGGAAAAGGAGCCGAGGATGCCGCTCATCACCCCAACATCCGGATCCCGGCCGCTCGCAACCTGGTAGTTCCCGGTGACGGGATCGATGATCAGGGCGCCGTTCTCATCCAGCAGGTAGACCGGAGGCGTTGGCACGAGCAGCTTGTTCACGTCCATGTTGAACGCGATGCTGTTGTACTGGTCGAGTTCGAGCTTGAACGACGGCCCGAGGCGCAGGTTGATGGGGATGAAGTTCTGCGCGGCGGTCTCCGTGTAGGACATCTTCGCCCCGATGTTCGAGACGTTCACCCCGAAGGCGAAGGTGGCATCCTTGTCGCCCATCTGTGCCTGGTCGTTCATGTAGAAGAAGGACACGTCCGCGGCCACCGACTGGCCGGCCTTGGAGTTCGCCCCCTGCACGCTGATACCACCGGTGAGGTTGCTGTTGACGTAACGGATGGCGATGCCCCCGGAGAAGCGGTCGCTGAACTTCTGGGCGAAGGCGAGGTCCACGGCGAACTCGGCCGGCTTGAAGTCACGGATGGTCGATCCATTCACATCGGTGAAGAGGATGCTGCCGAGGTTGAAGTAGCGCAAGGAGCCCCCGATCGCACTGCGTTTGTTGCTCAGGCGCTTGTATCCCGCCAGATAAGCCAGGCTCATGTCCGGTACGAGGTTGCGCAACCATGGGCTGTAGCTCATACTGAACTCCCCGTCGTTCTCCGCGAAGGCCAGTTTGGAGGGGTTCCAATGGATGGCGTTCGCGTCCGGCGAGACGGCCACAGCGGCATCACCCATGCCACCCGCCCGTGAATCGGGGCTGATGAGCAGGAAGGGCACGGCCGTGGTGATCGTATTGAGCTGGTCGTTGCACTGCTGCCCGGAAGCCCGGAACTGGGGATCACAGGGCTGGGCGAAGACCGACCCCGGCAACAGGCCCAATGCGGTGACGATGATGACGGCGGAAAAGGGCCGGAGGAAGGTCATACGCGGGTGATTCGGAAAAAGGACGGCAAATATACGCTGCCCCCCAGGGGTTTATTGTGTCAACGCAGGATCACCAGCTTCTCGAACTTCTCCGCACGCTCCCCGTCCGGGGTGGTCACGTTCAGTCGGTAGACATAAACCCCACGACCCAGCTTGTCGCCATAGTCGTCCAGGCCGTTCCATGCGAGCCCCTCGCTTCGGTAGCCCTCACAGGCCAGTTGGCGGCTCAGGGTCTTCACCAGGCGGCCGCTCACCGTGAACACCTGTACCTGTACGTCCAGGTTGGTGCAGGGCCGGTTGTGCTCGAAGTAGAACTCCGTATGGGTGGTGAACGGGTTCGGGTAGTTCAGCACATGTTCCAGCGCCAGCCCCTCCGAAGAGGCCACCACGAAGTCGGTGAAGGCCTCTGACGAATTGTTGAAGGTGTCCCATGCCTTCAATCGGATGGTATGCCCCCCTTCCGCGAGTTCGCTCAACCGGTAACGCACCTCGCCGCTCTTGTACGTGTCCATGTCCGCCTGGTACAGATCGTTCAGCACGATGGCCTGATCGGTGTTCTCGTCCACCACGGCCAGCAGGTCGTGCCCGATGCTGGAACCCACGGTATTGATGCCGTTCTCATCGAAGAGTTTCGCGAAGATCAACGGATTCTCGTCCGTGATCCCACCGCTCACGAAGTTGTCGTCGTTCATGTACAGATCGACCTGCGGACCCGTCTCATCCGCCGCCACATCGGTGGCCGTGCCACCCACCAGGGGTTCATTGGTGTAACCGCACGCATTGGTGGAGGCGTTCTCCGCGTAACAACTCACCCGTCCCGCGCCCACCTGGTAGTTGATGTCCCTCGGAACGACGAAGGTGAAACTGAACGCGCCGTTGGTCACGGTCGCGCGGCCACGGTACATGACGTTCTTCCGCAGTTGGTAAGGGAAGGGATTGCCACCATCATTGGCCAGCGTGTACTGTTGCTGGGACTTGTCATAGACGATGGGAACCACCACCCCATTGAAGTCCTGCATCGGTTGCCCGGACCCGTCGTCCACGAAACCGCTGATGCGAACGGTGGACAAGGCCTTCAGGGTATCCACGGGGGTTCCCAACGTATCGGTGATCGAGGTGATGCTGAGACCGTTCCGCGGAAGTGCCAAACGGAGGCTTGGATCCCCGATCAGGCTGAAGTTCATGTGGTTGAAGGAGTTCGGGTCCGCCGTGGCGATGGAACGCTTGGTCTGGCGGTAGATGTCCCCGAGCCTTTCGTCGCGTCCCAACTCATCCTCCCGACGGAACGCGTGGTCATAGAACTTGCTACCCAGATTGAAGTTCTGGAGGGAATAGGCCAGCCTGGAGGTCGTCATCAGGCCGATCCCGCCACCGTTCGGATTGAGGAAGACATACTCCCCGGCGGAGGTCCGGGATGGGTCATCCCAACGCGTGAACTCACAGGTGGCGGTCATGAACAGCGGAAGACGGTCCCCATTGGTCCAGCCGAGGATCGTGGTGTTGTCCAGGAAGCGCTCATGCGCCCAGCCGACCTCACCTCCGTGTCCGATGTAGTTCACCAGGAGCAACCCGTTCTCCACGGCCTCCTCCAGGTCGGTGGCAGCCTGGGGATAGCGGGCACCACCGGGGGTCGAGATCTGCTGGTAGGCGTCCAGGTACACCTTGTCCACGTTGAGGTAGGGGTGCTCGTTGACCACGCGCTGGGCCAGTGTCTCACTCTGCCCGAGGTGGATCGTATTCTCGAACGATTCGCCATTCTGATCGTCCGAGGCGAACAGAACGTGCGTACGCCAGTCGGGCAGGCCACCGTCCCCGTTGGCCGAACAACTGCTGCCAACGAAGCTCAAGGTGCGCGTGGCATCGTAACGAAGGAGCTTCGCCACCGCCTGTTGGGCCTGTTCCACGGAGCTTACGGGCAACCTCCCGATGCCGATGTCGACGAGGTCGCTCGTCCGCTCACCCTCGTTCCCGTCCAGGAAGCCGTAGTAATCATCGGTGCCATAGGAACGCGCGGGGTCCAACACGTTGACCGTTTGATAGCTCGGGATCCAGTTCTGGTTGCTCTCGGCGAGGGAGATGTTGTTGTAGGAACCATCCCCGAAGAGCAGGAGATACCGAGGCATCTCCTCCGGCGTGCTGGCACGGTCGTACTGCATGCGCATGTACCGCTTGATGGCCGTGGCATCACGCGAACCGCTCGAGAATTCGTTGTAGACCTGCTGCGGGCTGACGATGATCACATCCAGGCCTTCGCTCATGCGTCGCTCGGCCAGCATGCTCGCGGCACCCTGGAACTGTGGCGGACAGATGATGGTGAGGTCGATGCCGACCGGGGTACCATGCAGGTTCTGGTTCTCCACCTGTCCGATCGGCGTCGGTTCGGGAAAGTTGGTATTGCGGAATGCGATGAACTGGCGCAGGCTGTCGGTGGCCACGGTGAAGCGCAGGTTGCTGCCGTCCGCGGTGGTCTGCACCACGCGGGCCTGGGCCGGGTCCGTGATCTCCCAGATCCGATGCACGTTCTGCGCCTGTTCCAACACGAACTCCGAAATGGCCCCGGGGCTCACCGACCGAAGGTCGCGGAAGGCCTGTTGATCGTTGAACTGGCGCAGCTGTCGCCGGCAGTTCAGTTCGAGGAAGTCCATCCACGCCACGGAGGTCACCGGATTGAACTTGTTGAAGGTCATCGTGACAGCGATGCTTCCATTGTTGGGCAGGAAGCCGTATGTCCGATCGAAGTGTTGGCCATATACACTGGTATAGTTCTCGGGCACCCCGTTCACCGGGAAGTTGGTGCTGAACTGCCCGGGAATGCTCAGGTCGAAGGTGCTCGCGTTCCCCGTACCGATGGTACGTGCGGCACCAGCCACACGAACGAAGGCCGAATCGGTCTGGATGATGCCAGGCACGCTGAACGCGTACGGATAGGAAATGGTCTGGTCGAAGATCTCGCCGAACCAGGTGCGCCCGCTCTTCAGCAGGTTGACCAGATCGCGTTCGATGAAGACCCGCTCATTGTAGGAAGTGACGAGTTGGGTCGGGGAGTCGGAGGATTGGGATGCAGGAAGCACCCGGACAGCGGGTTCCACATCGATGCCGACGAAGTAGTGCGCGCTGTCACAATAGACGTTCTTGGTGTGTGCGAAACCCTTGCCACCCGGAGCCCATCGCTGCGGACCACTAGCATAGAACAACAGGTGATCACCAGGGCCGAAGACCCCATCTCCACCATCGACCACCTCGATGGAATTGGCACGCAGGTCGGTCGCAGGAAGGGCGTCGTTCTGGAAGGGGAGCATCCCCGTGTGGTTGCCATAGATGTTGATCCGGTCCGAACCCAGGTTGCCGACATCGACACCGAGCTGCACCAAGGTCTGGTAGGTCACCTTGTACACCCCGTTATCCGGCACGCTCATGCGATACCAACTTCCAGCGGCCAGCTTGGAACTGGCGGGGTAGCTCTTCGGTCGTACAGGCCCACCCTGGACCACATCGAAGTAACGCAGCCGGGCTTCCAGCAACCTTTCCACCTTGCCGGTCGTGTTGTTCCGCTTGAATGGTTCCACCACCACCGAACCCACGGTCTCCTTCCGTTGGGTGGCGATATGGGTCCGGATGACGGGGACCTCCCCCACCTCATCCAATAACGGATACCGCTTCAAGAGCGCCTCGGGCACGGGCTCCCAGACCGCATCCTCCAAGGCCACCTTGAACGAAGCTGACCCCTGGGGCACCGTCACGGCCGGTGTCCACAAGGGTATTCCACCCCGGTCCATATCATAGTACACCTCACCCGACATGGGGGCCGACTCCTCCTTCACGGGGTCGACGCTTCGGGACGACACCTCGGCCTTGGTCCTGGCTGGATCTAGGCTGCTTTTCGTGGTGGCCGTCCAAGGCAGGACACGCCTTTCCGGCAGCTGGGCGATCACGGTCGTCGCCCCGCCGAAGGCGAGGGTAAGGACCAGGGCTTGAAGGCGCTTCATGAACAGTGATGAACAGGTTTTCAACAGATCGGACCGAAAGTTATACCTTCGACCCTTGCGTTCCCGGACCACCCACCAACGGCATGTGCTTCGGGTTATTGCGGGGGGTGGGGGAACCGTAACTGGAACTGCTTCGTATACTTGGCGCTTGGCCGCTAGGCCTCGATGATAACGAGCATGATGGAATGGACCGTTAGGCGTGCGGCCCTTGGGTGTGCACTGATCGTGATCGCGGCTCTGCAGGCTTCGGCCCAAGACCCACAGTTCACACAGTTCTACGCCAATCCCCTCTACCTGAACCCGGCGTTCGCAGGCACCGCGAGGTGTCCGCGCGTGGTGTTGAACTACCGCAACCAGTGGCCGGCGCTCACGGGCACCTTCGTCACCACCAGTGCGAGCTACGACCAGCACGTGGATGGCTTGAACGGTGGCCTCGGCCTGCTGGTGACCCATGACCAGGCCGGCAAAGGCACCCTCAACACCACCACGGTGAGCGGGATCTACAGCTACCAGCAGGCCATTTCCCGAAAATTCTCCATGAAGGTGGGATTCCAAGCCACCTACTTCCAGAAATCACTGGACTGGAGCAAGCTCACCTTCGGCGACCAGATCGACCCGCGCCGGGGCTTCATCTACCAGACGAACGACGTGCCCCGCGGTGGTAGCGTGGGTAATGCCGACTTCAGTGCCGGTGTATTGGGTTACTCCGATGTGTTCTTCGTTGGCTTCGCGGCGCACCACCTCACTGAACCGAACGAATCGCTGATCGTGGGCACGAGCAAGTTGCCCATGAAATTGACCGGTCATGCCGGTGCGGCCATCCCCATCGGCATGAAGGGGAAGTATGGTGAGGCCCGCACCCGTATCTCCCCCAACGTACTATACCAGCAACAAGCCGCGTTCCGTCAGTTGAACCTCGGCTTGTACGTGGACCACGGCCCGATCACCGCCGGTGTATGGTATCGCACGCGCGACGCCTTCATCGCCCTGATCGGCTTCCAGGCGGACAAGTTCAAGTTCGGGTACAGCTACGATGTGACGACCTCGAAACTGACAACGGCCACGGCGGGCTCGCATGAGATCAGCATGCAGCTCACCTTCAACTGCAAGCCCAAGAAGCGCCGCTTCCGCGTCGTTGCTTGTCCGACCTTCTAGATCGCAAGGAACCCAGACCGAACGGAACCAGACAGAACCATGAACCATTCCAGGAACATCGCCTTGCTCACGGTGGCAGCCGCCGTGCTCAGCGGGTGCCAGTTCGAGAAGAGCGGCGCCACAGGCTGGAATTACAACGACTCCAAGAACGGGGGGTTCGAGAAGACCGAATTCGCCGACCAGGAGACCGGACCGGGCCTCATCCTCGTGGAAGGTGGCCAGTTCACCATGGGCCGGGTCACCGATGACCTGCGGCACGAGTGGGACATGATCCCGCGCACCGTGACGGTATCCTCCTTCTATATGGACGAGGTGGAGGTGACCAACTTCTACTGGCTCGAATACCTCTATTGGTTGGATCGCGTCTTCGCGGCCGACTACCCGGAGATCTACAAGAAGGCCCTGCCCGACACGCTTGTCTGGCGCAGCAAGTTGGCCTTCAACGAGCCTTATGTGGAGTATTACTTGCGCCACCCGGCCTACCGTGACTACCCCGTGGTGGGTGTGAACTGGCTGCAGGCGAACGACTACTGCGCCTGGCGTACGGACCGGGTGAACGAGATCA
>JAGQVR010000071.1 GCA_020437875.1 Flavobacteriales bacterium | reverse complement strand
GATCTATTGAGCCGTGCGGTGGTATGCACTGATGTGGAGGCGGGCCGCATGCGGATACACGCGCCCGAAGGCTATGTCCACTCTGGGAGCGCGGCTGCGATCAAAGCCATCGAACTGGACTCCGGCACCTATGGCTTTGCGATGAAGGTGGTGCCCGACGGACGGCGGGATACGATCGAGGTGCTGATGAAGATCGATACCGGTGCCGACAACTACCTCACCTTTTACAACCACGCGGTGGTGGCCCATGGGTTGATGCGCGAGGGAAAGCGGTACAAGGGCACGACCGGCTTCGGGGCCGAGCCGACGATCACGCGCAACCGGAAGGGGAAACTGGTGGCGGCCAGCGTGGCCGGGCGTAGCTGGCGCAAGTTGCCCGTGGTGTACCAGGTGGATCCGGTGAATTCGGACTCGAAGCGGACCTGCGATGGTCTCATCGGCCAGCACCTGCTGAACGACTTCATCATCACCTATGACCTGCCGGCAGGGGTGGTGTACCTGGAGCCATGGAAGTGAGCAGGCGTCCACCTCGCCTGGAGGTTAAGGGACGCGGATTTGATCTGACTGAGGATCGTCATGGCCGCATCGTGGTCTTCGTCCCACCTTCGGGTTGAACATCAACCACCAGCCATGCGCACCACCGGTCTCCTTTTGCTCTTCGCTCTATTCTCCAACGGGATGGTCCTGGCGGGTCCGCCGCTGGCGTCACCCCCGGCCACGTCGACCGTGCAAGTGGTCCTGCACATCGATGGCTTCAACGATGCGCTCTACGGTCGTCTTTCCGCCGAGGTGGGCCGCGACCACAGCATCGGCATCGAATACAGCTGCACGTGGAGCGGCGTGGTGGTGATCCAGTTCAACGAGGCACCGGTGAGCGAGCGCGGCGATGTGGTGACGATGACACAGAACCTGCTGGCCAGGGCCGGTATCGAGAAAGGCGTCGAGTTCCTGCACATCACGGTGGAGGCGCAGCAGGGGTCGGGGAAGTGTTAGGGTGAAGGGGAACTGGCCTTCGGCCGCGTCTCAACCCAACACCGCGATCCCGCTGATCTCCACGTTCACCCCGCGCGGCAATCCCTTCACGGCATAGGCTTCGCGGGCCGGTGGCACCTCGCTGAAGTAGCTGCCGTACACCTCGTTCACTGCGGCGTAATGGCTCATGTCGCTCAGCAGGATGGTCACCTTCACGAGGTGCTCGTAGCCCATGCCTGCGGCTTGCAGCAATGCACCCAGGTTGCTCATCACCTGCCGTGTCTCGGTGGCGATGTCCTCCATGTGCAGCTGTCCCTGTGCGTCCAACGCGATCTGGCCGCTGAGGTAGAGCGTGCCGTTCTGGAGGATGGCCGGTGTGTACGGCGCGATGGGCTTGGCGGAGGCGGGAGGGAGGATGGCTTGTTTCATGGGGTGGTGCGAAGTTCGAGATCAGCATGTGAACCGCAGAGCTCAGCATGTGAACATGTGATCATGTGGACATGTGAACATGAAAAAAGTTCCGAGCGAGGTGCGGTGCATGTCTACACAGTGGATCGTCCTCAAGCGCAATGTGCCCGTGAATGCATTCGTACAGTGTGCTCACTTCCTTCGGTTAGCCAGATAGCTGCCGATGGGGAAGAGGATCGCTGCTACGACCACGAAACCGAAAAACATGAGTACAAGAGAAAGGCCATCCCATCCGACCATGCACGAAAGGCCCCAGATGAAAGTGTATGGCGCGAAGAAATATGTGAGGAGATCCGGAACCACGAGGAACTGGCACGAAATCCAGCCGGCTATGTTGCCGAGCACCAAATGGACAAAGGCAAGCACAAGGGTGAAACGCAACGGCCTTGACATCGGAGCAATGTATTGACCAAGGTCTTGATCCCGTGAACCGGACCTATATGCACGCAGAGCAGCGTTAGTGTGGAGTTGCTGTGTTCCGTATACGTATGAGGTGCATTTCATGGGCACATAAGCACATGGGCACATGCCCACATGTCCCGCTATAGCTTTGCGCCCCATGTCCCAACAGCCCCTGATCCTGGTCACCAACGACGACGGCATCTTCGCCCCAGGTATCCGCACGCTGGCCGAGGAGATGAAGGCCTTTGGGCGGGTGATGGTGGTGGCGCCGGACAAGCCACAGAGCGCCATGGGGCACGCGATCACCATCCACAGCTTCCTGCGCCTGCAGCCCGTGGACCTGATGCCCGGCGTGGAAGCCTGGAGCTGCAGCGGCACCCCGGTGGATTGCGTGAAGCTCGCCATCTACAAGCTGCTCGGCGGCGGCAAGCCGGACCTGCTGGTGAGCGGGGTGAACCACGGCGCCAACATCAGCATCAACGTGCTTTACAGTGGCACCATGAGCGCGGCGGTGGAGGGGGCCATGGAGGGCATCCCCAGCATCGGCTTCAGCTTGATGGACCATGCCATCGAGGCGGACTTCGCGCAGGTGCGCCCGGTGATCCGCAGCGTGGTGGCGAACACGCTGAAGCACGGCATGGCGGTGGGCACCTGCTTGAACGTGAACGTGCCCCGCAGCGATGGCGCGCCCCTGAAGGGCATGCGTGTGTGCCGCCAGGCCAAGGCCAACTGGGAGGACGAGTTCGAAACGCGGCTGGACCCGGGCAACAAGGAATACTACTGGCTGCGCGGTGAATTCCGCAGTGAGGACCATGGCGAGGACACCGACGTGTGGGCCGTGAACAACCGCTATGTGAGCATCGTGCCCACGCAGTTCGACATGACGGCCCACCACAGCATCGCCGCCCTCAACACGTGGGACCATGCGCTGGGATAGCCTGCCGCTCGGCGTGGTGCTGGGCCTGCTGGCACCGGTGCTGGGCTTCTTCGCATACGCTGGCATGTACGTCACCGCGATACGTCCCTGGTACGACATGCACTGGTTCGTGAACGACCTCTTCCTGGGCACGCCCGAGTTCCGCACACGCATCGTGAGCATCAGCCTCATCGCCGATGCCTTCCTCTTCTTCCTCTTCGACCGGCTGGACAAGCACCGCACCATGCGCGGCGTCATCCTGGCCATGCTGGTCTATGCCTGCTACATCGTGCCGGCCATCGTGATGGACGAACTCACCACCCTGGGCTGGATCTGATGGGCAAGCGCATCTACATCATCGCCGGAGAAGCGAGCGGCGACCTGCACGGCGGCAACCTGGTGCGCGAGCTCTTCACACAGGCCACCTCATCAGGTGAAGCGTTGAGGATCCGGGCCTGGGGCGGCGACCGCATGGCCGCTGCCGGTGCCGAGGTGGTGAAGCACTACCGCGAACTGGCCTTCATGGGCTTCACGCAGGTGATCATGAACCTGCGCACGATCCTGCGCAACATCGAGACCTGCAAGAAGGACATCGAAGCCTTCAAGCCGGACGCGCTCATCCTTATCGACTATCCGGGCTTCAACCTGCGCATCGCGGAATGGGCGCACGCGAAGGGCATCCCCGTGCACTACTACATCAGTCCCCAGGTATGGGCCTGGAAGAAGGGACGGGTGCACACCATCAAGCGCGTGGTGGACCACATGTACGTGATCCTGCCCTTCGAACAGGAGTGGTATGCGAAGTACGACCATCCCGTCACCTTTGTGGGGCATCCACTGTTGGACGCCATTGAACAGGAGGGTAGGACCGAACTACAGCCATTGCCCGGCACCGACGAACGGCCGGTGGTGGCCCTGTTGCCAGGCAGCCGCCAGCAGGAGATCGGACGCATCCTGCCCTTGATGGTGGCGGTGGCGAAGCGCTACCCGGCCTATCGCTTCGTGCTGGCCGCAGCGCCTTCGGTGCCGGAGTCCACCTACACCGAGCTCATCGGCGATGGCCCCGTGACCGTGGTGAGCGGTCGGACCTACGATGTGTTGCGGCATGCGCGCGGTGCGCTCGTGACCAGCGGTACGGCCACGCTCGAGACGGCCCTCTTCGGTGTACCCGAGGTGGTGTGTTACAGCGGTGGCGCCCTCAACGTGTGGATCGCCCGGCGACTGGTGGACATCCAGTTCATCTCATTGGTCAACCTGATCATGGGGCGGGAAGTGGTGCGCGAGCTGATCCAGTCGGACCTGAACGTACGCACCCTGAGCCATGAGCTGGAGCGCATCATGCAACCCGGCACGGACCGCGACACCATGGAACGTGACCTGGCCCAACTGCGGGAGAAGCTGGGCGGGCCGGGGGCTTCGGCGAAGGTCGCCATGGCGGTGTGGATAAGTCTGCACCCCACCACCTGAGGGGTGGTCGTGGCCCCGGTACTTTCGGCCCCGAATGCGTCTTACCGCGCTTTTCCTCTTCCTGAGCACCACCCTCTGCACCCTGGCGCAGGAGAAGGTGTTGCGCATCGGCATCCTGCGTGACCGCACCTTCCGCAACGTCCTGGTGATGAGCCAGCGCGGCGTGTGCACCGTGTTCGCGGACGGGGAGCGGAAGGGCGAGATCCAGGTGAACGACGGCCTGCGGGTGGACCTGAGCGGGCGCAACCTCGTGGCCAGGTCGCTCAACCTCTCGGTAACGGCCAAGGAACGCATCGAGCTGGTGCCGCGCATGGAGACGAGCGGACTGCGCCTGCGACTGCCGGAGACCAAAATGGCCGAGCGCACCTACCCGGGCGGCATCACCATCGCGGTGGAAGGGAACAACCTGCGCCTGACCAACACCGTACCCATCGAGGCGTACACGGCGGGCGTGGTGCAGGCCGAAGCAGGGAAGGAGCACCGGCAGGAGTATTACAAGATGCAGGCGGTTAGCTGTCGCACCTATGCACTCAGCAACGTGCGCAAGCACGCGCCGGACGGCTTCGAGCTATGCGACGGCGTGCACTGCCAGGTGTACCACGGTGCCTGCAAGCAGGACAGCATCAAGCTGGCAGTGGAGGCGACGAAGAGCATGGTGATGGTGGATGCGGACATCAAGCTCATCCATGCGCTCTTCCACAGCAACTGCGGCGGCGAGACCATGAACGCCGAGGACCTCTGGAGCAAGCGTGAGCCCTATCTGCGTTCCACGGTGGATGAATACTGCAGGCAGGAGCCGCATGCCACCTGGCAGCGCACCTTCACGCGCAAGGAATGGGTGGGTTACCTCGAGAAGCGCTTCAACGTGAAGAGCGCCGACCGCCAGGCGCTGGAGCCGCTGCTGAACTACGAACCCACCTGCCGCGACATCTTCATGGGCAACACCACGCACCGGGTGCCGCTGAAGCACGTGCGTGAGGACCTGAAGTTGAAGTCCACCTTCTTCAGCGTGACCACCACGGGCGACCAGGTGGTGCTGAACGGGCGCGGCTTCGGGCACGGCGTGGGCCTGTGCCAGGAAGGGGCCATGCACATGGCGCGTGCCGGTAAGAGCTACACCGACATCCTGCGGCACTACTACACCGATGTGCACCTGGTGGATGTGAACAGCCTGGACTTCTTCCGGGACGAGGATCCCAGTACGGGGAGTGCCGGACCGAAGCGCTGATCCATACCATCTCGCAATAAGGCCTGACCCGATCTACTTGCTCTTTTTCCGCACTACTTCACCGGAGAAGTAGTTCCGTAGCCCCTGCTACGCAACCTCTTCTCCGGCTCGTCCTGCGAAAAAATAGCCGCGCATCTCCTGGGTCATTCCTTAATGCGAAATGGTATCACGTATCCTGCACGCGCCACCAGCCCACCTTCTTCGGGTGCAGAAGGGCGTTGTAAACGAAGGCGCCGATGAGGCAGCCCGTGGCGATGCCCGAGAGCGCGAAGAGCAGGTTGAGCACGTTGCCACCGGTGTCCAATCCCACGGCGATGCCCGTCACGCTCATCAATCCGAAAGCGCCCGGTGTGAGCAGCCAGAAGCCCGGCAGGAAGGTGACGATGGCCGGCGGCCCGTTGAACCGGAACTCGATCACCAGCGCCGCGATGGTCATGAGCGCCGCACCGAAGAAGGCTGTTGATGCGCCGTTGATGAAGAGACCCGAGAAGGTCTGCGCCATGTAAGCCACGTAGGCTGTGATGAGCATGAAGACGAAGCTGCGCCGCTTGCTGCTCTGGTAGATGTGCAGGCCAAGGGTGAAGACGAGCACGCCGAGCCAGGGCCAATAGCTGGCGATGCGCTCCTCGTAGTGGGTCACGTATTCCACGCGCCCATCGCTGAAGGCCTTGAAACCACCAAGGATGCCGAAGGCCAGGAGCACGAGCCGCGTGAAGCCGGCCACCATGCGGCTCGCTCCCGAGATCACGCTGTTGTACGCCAGCTCGATCACGCTCACCGTGAGCATGGTGCCCGGCAGGAAGGTGATGAGCGGCGGGATGAGGATGCTCAAGGGCGGTTCCTTCAAGCCATACCGATAGCCCAACGCCACACCCGCGCTCAGCAGAAAGGACACCACCACGGGAAGCACCACGGACCAGGCGGGTCGGCGTCGCGCGGCCACCAACATGAGGGCACAGACGAAGGCCATGAGCGCGGTGATCAGCAGGCCCTTGGGGGAAGGGCGTAGCATCAACGCCACACCGATGGTCGTCATCAGATAGCCGCACACGTAGCCGAGGTCACCGTAATAATGCGGTGTGCGCCACATCGCCTCCAATCGCTGCAGTCCTTCCGTCGGGCTCAACTCTCCCTTTCGCGCGGAGCGTGCGATGGTGAGCACCTCCTCGATCTGGTCGAAACGGAGGGACGCGACGCGGTAGGCACCGTGGGTCATGTCCACCTGGTACTCTTCGCCGCGTTCCCACTTCAGGAAGAGCACCGTGGGCAGCACGAAGACCTGTACATCGGGTTCGCCGTTGGCGCGGGCGATCATCGCCAGGTCGCGTTCCACCAGGGGCACCGCATTGCCCGCGTTCAGTTCGGCCTGCCCCAGCCTGCCGAGAAAGCGGAGCAGGGTCGCACGCTCGCGGGAGGGATCGGCGGGGGCGGGGTCCATCGCGCGAAAGTAGCTGGGGGCGGGAGCACGATCATCCGGTGTCTCACCAATAGCGCGACGAGCGCATGGCCCTCGTGAGACTCCGGCTCTTCGGCCGGAGTGCCGATCGTTGTGGTAGGAGCGGACTTGCGACCACGATCATGAACGGATCATCAAGGCCCGGCATCCACCACCATCTACCTTCGCGGCCATGGCACAAGCGCGCATCACTGTGAAGGACACGCAGGACCGCATCCTTCGCGGCCACCCGTGGGTCTTCGCGAACCAGATCACGGCGGAGGAAGGGGAGTACGCTCCGGGCGATGTGGTGCAGGTGCTGGATGCGAAGCGTCGGCCTTTGGGTCAGGGCTACATCAACCCGGCCTCGCTCATCCGCGTGCGCATGCTTACGCCGCATCCCGAGGAACGCGTGAACACCGCCTTCATCGCCGCGCGCATCGAGCAGGCCTGGCGCTCCAGGCAGCGGCTGGGCCTCACGGGTTCCTGCCGTGTGGTCTTCGGCGATGCCGACTTCCTGCCCGGCCTGGTGGTGGATCGATTCGTGGATGTGCCCGATGGCGGACGTTCCGTGCTATCAGTGCAATTCCTCACGTTGGGCATGGAGCGTTGGAAGGACGTGGTGCTCGAAACGCTAGCCACCGTGCTCGCCCCGGACGGCATCTACATCCGCAACGATGTGCCCATCCGGGAGAAGGAGGGTCTGGAGCAATGGAAGGGCTTCCACGGCAAGCCGTTCAACACCGACCTGGTGATCGAGGAGAACGGCCTCCACCTGCATGTGGATGTGGCCGGCGGGCAGAAGACGGGCCACTTCATGGACCAGGTCTTGAACCACGCGGCCATGAAGCGCATCAGCCATGATCGGCGCGTGCTGGATTGCTTCACGCACACGGGTGGCTTCGGCCTGCACGCGGCGGCCTACGGTGCGAAGAAGGTGCTCGGGCTCGATATCAGCGAAGAGGCGGTGGTGCAGGCCACACGCAATGCTGTGGCGAACAAGCTGGATGCGTGCACCTTCAAGGTGGCCAACGTGTTCGACTACCTTACGGAGGCGAGCCGCGCGGGCAACGAATGGGATGTGATCGTGCTGGACCCACCGGCCTTCGCCAAGAGCCGCGGCGCCATTGACAACGCCTACCGCGGTTACAAGGAGATCAACCTGCGCGCCATGAAGTGCATACCCAGCGGCGGCCATCTGGTCACATGCTCCTGTTCGCAGCACATGACCCCCGACCTCTTCCGTCGCATGGTCGCCGAGGCCGCGCACGATGCTGGTCGTCGCCTGCGCGAGGTTCACTACGGTACCCAGCCGCCCGACCACCCCATCCTGTGGGGCGTGCCGGAGACGCACTACCTGAAGTGTCTGATCTTGGAGGTGGTTTGATATGGTGGTCTGATCGGCGGAGGCGCGCTATTTTCAAGGCGGTATCCATCGATGTCCCCGGCAGCGATCAACTTCTTCAGCGTCCTGGCCCGCGCGCCGATGGTGCGGTTGGCCTTGCCCTTCGCCATGGGCATCGCGGTGGAGCGTAGCGGCTGGTTCCCGCTCTGGTCCGCACTCACGCTTCTAGTTGTCACCTCCATCCCGGTGGTGGCCATCCTGTTGCGGCGAACGGTCTTCGAGCGGCGCTGGGTCCGTGGGGTGGCGGTCTCGAGCTGGTTCCTTGTGTTCGGGATCTGTTGGGGTGCCTTGCGCGATCCACTTTCCCGTCCGACACATGTGGCGGTGGATGGAGCGGCGATGGAGGAGCGTGTATTGCACATCACCGCCATCAACGGCATCAGCGAGAAGGTGGTGCGCGCCGATGCCCGGGTGGTGTCGGCGATGGTGGACGGGGAGATACGTCCGCGCACCGGTACCATCATGCTAACGCTCATGCGTCGCGAGGGTGCTGCGGATCCGGTGGCGGGCGACGAGCTCGTGGTGCGCAGCGTGGTCGAACCGATCACGCGGGTGCCTGATCCGGGTGGCTTTGATCGTCGGTCGTGGGCCGCCTCGCGTGGGATGTATCACGAGACCTTCGCTGGCCCGGAGCAATGGGCGGTGATCGGTCACGCCTGGCGCTGGACGGACCTCTTCGAGCCGACGCGCCAACGCGTCTCGAACTGGCTTGCCGAAAGTGGTCTACCGGATCGGGAGCGCGCCCTGGTGAAAGCGCTCGTCCTCGGTCTGCGCGACGAATTGGACCATGACCAACGCGATGCCTTCGTGCGCAGCGGGACCATCCACGTTCTTGCGGTCTCGGGCACGCACGTGGGTTTCATCTATGTGATGCTGCTCTTCATGACGAAGTGGTGGGGACATACGGCCCGGGCGCGCCGCATCAGAGGAGTGCTCATCCTCCTTGCACTCTGGGGATACGCGGGCCTCACGGGTGCCTGTCCGAGCGTATTGCGTGCCACCATCATGTTCAGCCTCTTCACCATCGCGGGCATGACTGAGCGACAGAACGAAGCCTTGAACAGCTTGTTCGCGGCGGCCTTGTTGTTGTTGGTGTGGGAGCCGCATATGCTGGTGGAGATCGGCTTCCAATTGTCCTTCCTCGCGGTGCTGGGCATCATCCTCTTCTACAAGCCGCTCTTCCGCGCGTGGATGCCGCACAATGCCATCGTCGGGCACTTGTGGTCGCTCGCCGCGCTATCACTGGCGGCACAAGCCTTCACCACACCGCTCTCACTTTACCTCTTCAATGCCTTCCCCACCTGGTTCCTGCCAGCCAACCTCATCGTGGTCACAGCGGCGGGCATAGCGGTCTACGGGGCGGTGGCCCTCCTGGTCCTTTTCCGGATCCCCTTCCTTGGTCCGTTCGTGGTGTTGCTGCTCACGGTATTGTTGCGGATCGTGGATGTGGTCACGGGTTTCTTCGCCGGGTTGCCGATGGCTTATCCGTCCATACGCACGACCTTATGGGACAGTGTATTGCTCTATGCGCTCGTCCTGCTCGTGGCGGTCGGTCTGTTGTGGCGATGGCGACCGGCCTGGCGCTATTCGGCCTTGGCCGTGCTGTTCATCCTCGCGGGATGGGGCTATCGCGCACATCAAGCGCATGAGTGCGTCACCTTCACGGTCTATGATGATCGCCACGCCTTGCAGGCGGCCATGCGTGTGGGTCGTGAGTTGATGGTGTATGCACCGGATACCACGCAAGGGTCCGAATGGGTCCGGATGAAGGTGGATCGGCATGCACGCGCCCTGGGTCTTACCCCGCGGGCGCTTTTGGGGGATGACGCTATCCTCGGGTCAGGGGTGCGAACGGAGGCCGGCACGCTGTTCGGTGGAGGCTTGTGGTCCACATCCGGTCTCGACGTGCGCTTCCACACCAGCAACAGCGAGGCTTCCGTGATCATTCCGAGCGATGTGCTCGTGCTGCATGATCTCCGCTACATCGAGCAGGAGGACCTCGAGGAACTGACGGGAAGCAGCGGCTACATCGTTCTGGCGGGCGGTCTTCCGTGGAAGTTGCGTGCGCACGTCCGCAAGTGGTGCGTGCAACATGACATCCCTTGCCACGATGTGACGGAACAAGGCGCCTTCCAGTTGGAAGGGCTCCGATCCTGAGCAGGCTCTATAGCGCGCTCAGCGGGAAGGTCTCCTTCAGGCGCACGCCTTTCTCGGTGAGTTCCACCGTGGCGCATTGGTTCACGGGGTCATGCTCGAAGAAGAGTACGATATCCTCCTTGGCGGCCATGCTCAGGAAGTCGCGCTTCTCGGCGAGCGTGAGCAGTGGTCGGGTGTCATAGGCCATCACCCAGGGCAGCGGAATGTGATGCACGCTCGGTAGAAGGTCCGCCATGAAGGCCACGGTGCGGCCCTTGTACTTCATCATCGGGATCATCATGGCATCGGTATGACCATTCACCACGAACACGTCCATGGCGGGGAGGGCACCGTGCAGGAACACGTTCTCCTCAGCGCTACGACGTCCGATGTCCACGAACTTCAATTGCCCGCTCTCCTGGATCGGCAGGATGTTCTCGCTGAGGAAGCTCGCCTTCTCACGGGCGTTCGGCTTGGTGGCCCACTTCCAGTGGTGCTCGTTGCTCCAATAGGTGGCGTTCTTGAAGGCGGGCGCGAAGCCATCGCCCTGACGCATGATGCTGCCACCGCAGTGGTCGAAGTGCAGGTGGGTGAGGAAGACATCGGTCACGGCATCGCGGGAGAAGCCGGCCTTCTTCAACGAGCCATCGAGGCTGTCGTCACCGTGCAGATCGTAATGGCCGAAGAACTTCGCATCCTGCTTGTTGCCGATCCCGTTATCGATCAGGATCAGCCGGTCACCGTCCTCCACGAGCAGGCAGCGCATGGCCCAGGTGCAGAGGTTGTTGGCATCAGGCGGATGGTTCTTGCTCCACAGCGTCTTGGGCACCACGCCGAACATGGCACCGCCATCGAGCTTGAAGAAACCGGTATCGATCACGTGCAGTCGCATGGGGCGAAGTTCGAAGATCCCTGAGGAAAGGGCTCCATCCACCCAGGCTGCCCACGATCGACCGTTGATCCATTGTGCCCGGTGGCGCGGATGTATCAATGATCACCGAAGAGCTTTGCGGCGTTCATGTCCACAACCTGTCCCGTTGGGCGGGAAGCCCACATGGACACATGCCCACATGTCGTCACAAGTCCATTTCATCGCGATCGGTGGCAGCGCCATGCACAACCTGGCCATCGCACTGCACCAGCAGGGCTTCGATGTCACCGGTAGCGACGATGAGATCTTCGAGCCGAGCAGGAGCCGATTGGAGCGCCTGGGTCTTCTGCCGGACAAGCTCGGTTGGGATCCACTTCGGATCCACAAGGGGCTGAGCGCCGTGATCCTCGGCATGCATGCACGTTTGGACAATCCCGAGTTGAAGCGCGCACAGGAACTGGGCATACCCGTGTTCAGCTATCCCTCGTACTTCCACGAGCGCACCGGGCACAAGACCCGCGTGGTGATCGGCGGCAGTCATGGCAAGACCAC
>JAGQVR010000070.1:7329-11933 GCA_020437875.1 Flavobacteriales bacterium | reverse complement strand
GAGCGCGTGGTCTTCGATCTGAAACCGCTGCTCTGGCAGGAGGTCGCCTTGAAAGAGGACGATCTGCGTGCATTCTGCAAGTCGCATGACTGGGCGCAGTACAGCGGCAAGTTCGTGAGCGTGCATTGCAGCGTGGATGCGATCATCCCCACGTGGGCGTTCATGCTCGTGGCCACCCAACTCCAGCCCCACGCCGTGTTCGTTACACAGGGTGATGCCGAACAACTGGAACGCACCGTGTTCACGCGCTTCGTGCAGCAATTGGACATCGCGCCCTACCGCAGCGCCCGCGTGGTGGTGAAGGGCTGCAGCAAATTGCCCGTGCCATTGAACGCCTATGTGGAGCTGAGTGCGAAGCTGTTACCGGTGGTGAAGAGCCTGATGTTCGGGGAGCCGTGCAGCACTGTGCCGCTGTACAAGGCGCCGAAGCCCGTAATCGGCTCCTCCGGCGCCTGACCGGGACCGTACCTTGGCCTGATGCCACGTGTCCCTGTTCTGCTTCTTGCCCTCCTTCTTCAATTGCCTTTGGTGGCGCAGGAACGACCGGAACTGCGCAGCGAGAACGGTTGGTACCTGAGCCCGCACGGCACGATCCGCATTCTGGTCCTGTTCGTGGAGATCGACTTCGACGCGAAACCGGAGAAGGATCCGCAACCCAATGGTGCCGAACACTGGCATAAGGGCCAGTTGCCAACTTGGAAGGACCGCGTCTTCGACCCCTTTCCCATGGCGGTCCAGAAGGCGGATGTCTCCCGCTATTACCAGGACATCAGCCTGGGGCGTTACACCGTGCTGGGCGACTACATCGACACGCTGATCACGCTGAAGGAAAGTGAGTATCCGGGCGTGCATCAGGCCCATTCGATCGGCATGCACGCGGTGAAGGAGGCCAACAAGCGCGGCAGCCTTCGAACGCGCCATGGCCTCACCGTAGCGGACTTCGACCTGTGGAAAGCGCGTGGACGGGCCGGCGAACCGAAGCTCGCAGGACCGGATGATCCGCACAGCTATGACCATGTGATGGTGATCGTGCGGAACAGCGGCCTCGGCCATGGCCAGGGAAGCACGGACAGTGGCTCGCCGGGCGAGCTCTACGGCTTCCGCAGCGACACGCAGTCCCGCTTCGGGGCGATGAACGACCTGCCCTTCGAGATCCTGAAGCATGAGTTCAACCACCTGCTGATCGGCGGCAACAACTTCCACAGCGGTGGCGGCAATGCCGCGCAGTTCGAAAGCACCTTCCTACCGCTTCAAGGCGGTTGGAGCATGATGGGTGCGAGCGGGAGCAGCCTGCTCACCTGTTGCGCCTGGGACCGCGACCGCATGGGGTGGATGCCTGATGGCGTCACTCATCGGATACGCGCACGCGACCGGTCGGACCGGGAGGTGAACGCCGACCTCGACCCCTTGGCGGGCGACACCGGGGTGTATGTGCTCCGCGACTTCGTGACCACCGGTGATGCGCTGCGCATCCGGATGCCCTTCATTCCCGAGGACCAGGTGCAGCAATGGCTGTGGGTGGAGAACCACCAAGGCTCGAAACGGAACGGCAGCCCCACGGACCGCTTCCACTGGGAAGGGATCAACCCCTGCGTGACCGGCGTAGTGGAGCCCGGCCTCTTCATGACCATGCAGGTGGGCCGGGAGGAACGCGTCGGGCCGTCCATCTTCAATGGCGCAGCCGACTACCTGCGACCCGTGCTCGCCAACGGCAACTTCGACCTGCACCTGCGCGGCGATACGCTGCACAACAGCTGTCCATTCGGCACCAACTCGCTGTACTTCGTGCGCGACCCTGAACTTGCGAACCCCTTCACCGGCAACCAGGAGCAGGAGCTACCGGTGTATGACCGGGACGGCAATGGCAAGGTGCAACGCACGGAACATTGGGTGCCCGGGGTCCGCTTCGAACAGGGCGAACCCGATCTGGACCTGATCCTCTTCGGCCGACCCGATCACGCCTTCCGGATGAACGGTGTGCGCAGTATCGGCATGTGCACCAACCCGTCCACGGCGAACATGATGACCCTGTTCAGTTCGAACACGCGGACATCGTACGGCACGGGTGCGCCCAACGTGCGCACCATCCACCTCAACGGCATGCGGGTGGACCTGCTGGAGATGCGGGCGAACGGTGACGCCGTGGTGCGCGTGAGCACCAATGACACGCGCATGTCGAGCGATCAACGTTGGTGCGCCGACAGCATCATCCTGCCTCCATTGCGCGGGATGGATGGCCATTCATTGACCGTCCTCAGCGGCAACCGGTTGTTGCTCGATCGTTCCCGCACGCCCACCCGCATGAGCCCGGCGGACTCCAGCGCGGGCGGCCCCTGGTTCAGCGACCCGACGCGCTTGACGATCGCTGCCGGGGCATCGATCCTGGTGGAAGACCATGCGACCCTGGAGCTGAAGAACAACAGTGCGGTACACCTGATGCCGACCAGCCGGCTGGTGCTCGCTCGCAAGGCCCGGTTATGCCTACCGGAGGGATCGCGGATCGTCGTTCACGGTGATGCCCGGCTCGAAGGTCGCGCCAAGCACTTCCGGAAAGCGCGCCGACGTGGGCGCATCATCAACGCTCAATAAGCGCGGACGTTCTTGCCTTCCCGGTAGTTGATGAAAGCCCGGTTGACCACGCGGTTGCCGCCAGGGGTCGGGTAATCACCCGTGAAATACCAATCGCCGGTGTGGTCGGGACAGGCGGCATGAAGACCTTCGATGCTCTGGTACACCAAACGGACCTCAACACCCAGATCGGGAGGGGTGAGCAACTCGGCGATCTTGTCGCTGATCCGCTCCGCGCTGAAGGGCCGGTAGATATCCTTGACCACGTTCTCCTGCTCCGCCAAGGGACGGTCCACCATGGCGACAGCACGGTCGTACACGTCATCGATGATGTTCTCCTGCTTGCTCTCCTTCAACAGGGCGATCGCGGCACGGAAGGCGGCGAGGTCACCCATTTTCGCCATGTCGATTCCGTAGCAGTCCGGATAGCGGATCTGTGGCGCGCTGCTCACCACCACGATGCGTTTAGGCTCCAGACGTGCAAGCATCTTGAGGATGCTCTGCTTCAAGGTGGTGCCGCGCACGATGCTGTCATCGATGACCACCAGGTTGTCCAAACCGGGGCGCACGGTGCCGTATGTGATGTCGTAGACGTGCGCCACGAGGTCGTCGCGAGCATCATCGGCGGTGATGAAGGTGCGCAACTTGGCATCCTTGATGGCGACCTTCTCCAGGCGCGGACGCAGGGCCAGGATCCGGCGCAAGGCTTCGGGGTCCGGCTTCGGGCCAAGTTCGAGGATGCGTCGTTCCTTGAGCACATTCAACTCGTTCTCCACGCCCTTCAACATGCCGTAGCAGGCCACCTCGGCAGTGTTCGGTATGAAGCTGAACACGGTGTTCTCCAGGTCGTGTTCCACGGCCTCCAGGATGGCCGGTGTGAGCGAACGACCCAGTTCGATGCGTTCCCGGTACACGTCACGATCGCTACCGCGGCTGAAGTAGATGCGCTCGAAGCTGCACGCCCGCTTCTCCAACGGTTCACGCACCTTCTCCTCGCTGTAACGGCCATCCTTGCGCATGATCAGTGCGCATCCGGGTGTCAGTTCATTCACATCCTCGGTCCGCAAGCCGAAAGCCGTCTGGATCGCCGGGCGCTCACTGGCAACCACCACCACCTCGTCATCGGCGTACCAGAAGGCGGGGCGGATCCCGGCAGGGTCGCGCAGCACGAAGGCATCGCCATGGCCCATCATGCCTGCCAGCGCATACCCACCATCGAAGTCGAGCGCGCTGTTCACGAGGATCTGGCGTACATCCAACTTCTCGGCGATCACCTGCGTGAGCTGCTTCTCGGAATAGCCGAGCTGCCGATGCATCTGCGCGATACGATCATTCTCCATATCGAGGAAGTGACCGATCTTCTCCAGTACGGTCATCGTGTCCGAGCGCTCCTTGGGATGCTGGCCGATGGAGACGAGCAGGTCGAAGAGCTCATCCACGTTGGTCATATTGAAGTTGCCCGCCACCACCAGATTACGCGTCATCCAGTTGTTCAGGCGGCGGCGCGGGTGGCAGTTCTCCTCTCCATCCTTGCCGAACGTGGCGTAGCGCAGGTGCCCGAGGAGCACCTCACCCATGAAGGGCATATGGTCCTTCAGCAATGCGGCATCGGCACCTGCTTCCGGAGCCGACCGGAGCGCCTCATCGTACCCTTTATGAATGCGTTCGAATATCTTCTGGATGGCCTGCTTGTCGGTGCTCCGGCTACGGTCGATGTAATTGGTGCCCGGTGCGGGGTCCAGCTTGATCACACCCACACCCGCGCCATCCTGCCCACGGTTGTGCTGCTTCTCCATGAGGAGGTACAGCTTGTTCAGCCCGTACAGCGGGGTGCCGTAGCGCTGGCGATAGTGCTCCAAGGGTTTGCGAAGGCGGATCAATGCGATCCCGCATTCGTGCTTGATGGCGTCGCTCAATACGATCCGTGCCGGGAGCCGAGGCGTTGGGGCCGGTGTGGCTTCCCGCTGCTCCCAGGCCCGGCAAAGGTACGGACCGCTTCGGTGGTCAATCCGACCGGGCCGTCGCCACGGATGCTC
>JAGQVR010000070.1:2311-7319 GCA_020437875.1 Flavobacteriales bacterium | reverse complement strand
TCCCGCTGCTCCCAGGCCCGGCAAAGGTACGGACCGCTTCGGTGGTCAATCCGACCGGGCCGTCGCCACGGATGCTCATTCAAGCAACCTTTCCGTCGTATGGCCTGTCTTTCCGGGGTAACTTGCCGGAAGAAGGCCTTGGTCGTGCGTTCCTTATGCATCCTCCTCGTTTGGTCGACCGCTCTGCTGGCCAGGGCCGGGGCTCCTGTGGCCGCCCTGACGGAGAACCGAGGGCAATGGCCGGACCAGGTGCTCTACCGCGTGCTGATACCGAACGGCGCCCTCTTCGTGGAGCGTTCCGCCTTCACCTACGTCCTGGAGTCCGGGGGTGAGGCACACCATCACGGTGCGGCCCCGATGGACCACTTGGAAGAACCGTTCCACCGGCATGCCTTCCGCGTCCATTTCGAAGGTGGGAACGCACAGGCCTGGGAGGGCTCGGCGAAGGCCCCTCACTACGAGAACTTCTTCCTCGGGAACGACCCCGAACATTGGGGTACCGGATGCGCGGTGTATGGGATGGTGACCCTGCGCCAGGTCTGGCCTGGTGCCGATCTGCTGGTGGATGGACGCGCCGGCCTGAAATACGAGTTCGTGCTCGCGCCCGGGGTCGCGCCCGATCTGGTGAAGTTGCGTTTTGAAGGACAGGATCGGCTCGAGATGACGGATGGACGCCTGATCGCACGGACCATGGCGGGTGATGTCATCGAGGAAGCACCGGTCTCCTTCCATGGCGATGATCCGGGGCACGCTCCCATCCACACCCGGTTCCGGGTGACCGGGGACCATGTGTCCTTCGACGTGGATCCATACGATGCATCGCGTTCGCTGACCATCGACCCCGTGCTCTCCTTCGCGAGCTACAGCGGGAGCTCCGGGAACAACTTCGGCTTCACCGCGACCTACGATGGCGATGGACACCTGTACGGGGCCGGGATCGTGTTCGCTCCTGGCTACCCCGTAACGCTCGGCGTCCTTGACGACACGTACAATGGCCCGTCGGGCTCCTCCCCCGCTTCGATCGATGTTGGCGTGAGCAAGTGGTCCACGGATGGTTCATCGTTGGTCTGGAGCACCTATATCGGCGGCTTCCGGAATGAGGCGCCGCACAGCATGGTGGTCAACGATGATGATGAACTGTACATCTTCGGTCACACCGGCTCGAACGACTTCCCGACCACACCCGGCTGCCTGGATGCCGGATTCGACGGTGGGCCGGACCTTCAGTACACCGTGGGTTATGGATTCAGCCAGCCCTTCGGTACGGACATGTTCGTGACGCATCTGAGCGCTGACGCGACCGCATTGATCGGCAGCACGTACATCGGTGGGGCGGACAACGACGGGGTGAACAACGATGAAGCGCTCGCCCACAACTACGGCGATTCCTTCCGCGGTGAGATCATCGTGGATGCTGGCGGGAACCCGATCGTGGCCAGTACCACGGCCAGCACCGACCTGCCCACCGTGAACGCCTCGCAACCCTCGCATGGTGGGGGGGTGTACGATGGGTATTGCTTCCGTCTTGACCCGACCTTATCCACCATGCAATGGGCCACCTACATCGGCGGTTCAGGAGCGGATGCGGCCTATGGCATCCAGGTGGACAGCAACGGGGAGATCTTCGTCACGGGTGGCACCTCGAGCAACGACCTGCCCATGTCCGGCACACCCTTCCGCCCGGACCATGCCGGAGGCATCGATGGCTACATCATGCGCTACGCAGCGAACGGGGCCGCGCTCAGTTCGACCTATATCGGAACGTCCGGTTACGATCAATGCTATTTCGTGCAGCTCGATACGGATGACCAGGTATACGTTGTGGGGCAATCGGACGGCGGATATCCAGTGAGCCCAGGTCGCTACCAGATAGCGGGTAGTTCGCAGTTCATCCACAAGCTTTCACATGACCTGGACGCCTCAACCTGGAGCACCGTGTTCGGCAATGGCAACAGCTCGCAATTCCTATCGCCCACCGCCTTCCTCGTGAGCAATTGTGGCCAGATCTACTTCAGTGGATGGGGCGGCTCGACCAACTCGGTCGCGGGTAATTCCGCGAGCACCACCACAGGCATGGCGGTAACACCGGATGCCTTCCAATCCGGAACGGACGGTGACGACTTCTACCTGATGGTGCTGGAACCTGAAGCCATTGCCTTGAACTACGCCACCTTCTTCGGAGGAGGAACGAGCCCCGAGCATGTGGATGGGGGCACCAGCCGGTTCGACAAGAACGGCACCATCTACCAGGCGGTCTGCGCCGGCTGCCAGAACAACGATGACTTCCCCACCACACCCGGCGCTTGGAGCAACAATAACGCATCCACCGGATGCAACCTGGGCGTGATCAAGTTCGACCTGGTGGCCACCGTGGCGATCGTGGATGTGGTGGGGCCGAGCACTGTTTGCGCGCCGGTGGAGGTCCAGTTCACCAACAACAGCATTGGTGGGGACACCTATGACTGGCAGTTCGGGGATGGCACCACAAGCAATGAACTGGCACCATCACACGCGTACACCGAACCTGGCGAATACACGATCTCCCTCCGGGTGAGCGATAGTGGGGCGTGCGCACGCCCGGATTCCACCACCTTGGTCGTGACCGTGATCATGGATCCAGTGGTGGAGTTGCCTCCACAGGATCCGATCTGCCCCGGAGGGAGCGTTCAGGTAAGCGTTCCCACGGGCGTGGCGTGGTCATGGTCGCCGACCAACGGTGTCAGCGATCCCAGCGCTAGCGACCCGACCTTCACACCATCCGCAACGACGCTCTATACGGTGACCGTGACCGGCGAGTGCGGGGAGACCACGGCCGAGGTGCAGATCGAGCTATTCGAACCCACCGGTTCAGGAGGCCCCGATCACCTGATCTGTTCCGGAGAGGCCATCACCTTGGATGGTTCAGGTGGTGTGAGCTACCTGTGGGAGCCCGCGACATTCCTCGACGATCCGACCGCAGAGGATCCGTCAGCCAGCCCAACGGACAGTACCCTGTACTCCGTATTGATCATCACTCCGGAAGGTTGTGAGGTTCGCGATAGCGTGATCGTCCTTGTGGACGCTGGAACACCGATACCCGTGCTACAGGACACCATCATCTGCGCCGGTGGCGAGGCCTTGTTGGTCGCACCGGCCGGGCGGGAGACCTTATGGCTGGCCTCTGCGGAATTGATCGGTGCCATCGATCAGGAACAACTGGTACATCCGGAGACGGCCGGTTGGTACGTGGTCCAGGTCGGCAATGCGTGCGGAGCGATCCTTGATTCGGCCTATGTGGACGTACGCGTGCCCGTTGCACTGGCATGGCCTGATAGCCTGGTCTGCAGCGGTGACGAGGTCCCCCTCTTCGCCTCCGATGGGGTGAGCCACGCCTGGAGTCCGGCCACCGGTCTGAGCTCGAACACGGGCGACTCCATCGTCGCCACGGTGAACGGTGCCATCACCTACATCGTGACCATCATCGACGATATCGGTTGCGTCGCACAGGCACAGGTGCATCTGGACACGCATCCGACCCATCCGGTCACAGCCTATTGGCAGCAGGTGATCGAATTGGGAGAGACCGCTCAGTTGAATGCCGTTGGCGAGGGGAGCTTCGTATGGTCTCCTGGGTCATCACTCAGTGACAGCCTGTCCACTGCCCCCATCGCCGAGCCCCAGCAAACCACCACCTACACGGTGACCATGACCGATCTGAACGGTTGCAAGACCACGGACGAGGTGACGATCATGATCCCCGGCCGGCTCTTCATCCCGAACACCTTCACCCCGAACGGCGACGGTGACAACGATGTGTTCGGCGCCTGGGGCGTGGACATCGTGGAACTCGAACTCGATGTATTCAACCGCTGGGGCACGCTGATATGGAGCACGGCGAACATGAGCACCCGTTGGGATGGTCGCGTAGGTGGCCTGGACGCACCGATCGACACCTACGTGTGGAAGGTGCGCGCCAAGGAGATCACCGGCGACATACAGGAACGCGTGGGGCACGTGAACCTGGTGCGTTGAACGATCAGCCCTGCAGGAAGGCCTCCCCCTTCATGTCCAACCACTGCAAGGCGGCGCCTCCGAGCAACAGCTCCTTCGTGGCAGCATCATAGGGCATGCTCTTGATCAGTTCCCCCGGCACGAGCTCGCCCAAGGGATAAGGATAGTCGGTGCCCAGGGCCACACGGTCCGCCCCCATCTGATCCACCACAAGCTGCAGCATGGCGGGATCATGTACGAGCGCATCGATCCAGAAACGTCCCAGGTAGTCGCGCGGATTCACCGCATTGTCGACCGCGCAGAGGTCGGGCCGGACCATGAAGCCATGCTCGATGCGGCCCAGTGTGGCCGGAAAGGACCCACCGCCATGCGCGAAGGCCACCCGCAGCTTGGGCAAGCGCTCCAGCAGCCCGCTGAAGATCATGGAAGTGATGGCGGTGGTGGTTTCCACAGGCATGCCCACCAGCCACGGCATCCAATACTTGTCGAAGCGATCGGCGCCCATCATGTCCCATGGATGCACGAAGACCGCCATACCCAGCTCCTCGCAGGCCTGGAAGATGGAGAACAGGCGCGGCTCACCGAGGTTGATGCCGTTGATGTGCGTGCCGATCTGGACACCCGCCATTCCGATCCGCTTGCAGCGCTCCAGTTCCTTGATCGCGAGCTCGGGCTCCTGCATGGGCAGGGTTCCCAGGCCCACGAACCGCGTGGGCCATTGGTGCACGATACCCGCGATGTGGTCGTTGAGGAACATGGACAGGTCCAGCGTGTCGTGGGGCTTGGCCCAGTAACTGAACATGACCGGCACCGTGCTGAGCACCTGCACGTGCACCTGATGCTCGTCGCATTCGTCGAGGCGCACGCGCGGGTCCCAGTTGTTCGATCGGATCTCGCGGAAGAACTTGTCATCGACCATCATGCGCGCGCAGCCCGGCTTGTGATGGTCCAGGTGGATGAAGCCGCGGTATCCGTAGCGCCGCCCGAAGTCCGGAATGTGCTCCGGCAGGATGTGCGT
>JAGQVR010000070.1:0-2212 GCA_020437875.1 Flavobacteriales bacterium | reverse complement strand
ATGGATGTCGATCGTGAGCGGCGCGGCCATCGGAGGGATCAGACGAAGCGCGGATCGACAGCCATCACGTGGCCACACTTGGAACAGGTGCGCTTGGCTTCATCACCATAGAAGTCGCGGAAGCACGGCAGGAAGTCCTTCTCGATGTCGTGCAGCACGAACTTGTACTCGTGCAGGAGGTTGTTGCACTCCTCGCAATACCACTGGAGGCCATCCTCCATCTCGCGGTCATCGCGCTTCACCTCGATCACGAGGCCCACGGTGTTCGGGCCACGCCGCGGTTGGTGAGGGGTGCGGCCGGGAAGCAGGAACATCTCCCCTTCCTTGATCGGAATGGTCACCGCCTTGCCATCCTCCTGGATCCCCACTTCGATATCGCCCTCCAGCTGGTAGAAGAGCTCCTCGGTCTCGTTCCAGTGGTAGTCCTTGCGCGCATTGGGCCCACCCACGATCATCACGATGTAGTCACCGGCATCGGCGTAGAGGTTCTTGTTCCCGACGGGCGGTTTCAGCAGATCGCGGTTGTCAGTGATCCACTGCTTCAGGTTGAAGGGTCTGCGAATGGGCATCGGTGCACGGGTTTCGCCCCGAAGGTAACCCGTCACCGGAAGTGGCGCCTTCCTCAGTGCTTGGTGGCGCGACCCGACATCAACAGCAGGGCGCCATTGGTGCGCATCATGTCGGCCGTGTACTCGTGGTCCTGCACGAAGGCCTTGGCGCCGCGGTCATAGCGGATGATGGCGAAGGGGAAATCGAGTTCATCCGTATCGGCACCGTCGTACTTCGAGGCGGGCAGCATGGTCATGGCCATCTCGATCGGGGCGATGTCCACGAGGTCCTTGGGCAGGTTGCCCCGTGTATCCACGAGCACCCGCTTGGGCAGGAAGCCCTCCTTGCGGAACTCGATGGCGTACTCCTCCTGCAGGCCCAGTTCCATGCCGAAGCGTCCACTGCGGTCAGTGACCTGTTCACCCAGGACCTCGTTGCCCTTGAAGATGATCACCTTGCAGCCTTCCAACTTCTTGTCCGCCTCCATCACCCGGCCTGAGACAGGGAGGGTGAGTACCAGGTCCTGTGATCGACCCGTCTTCGGTGACCCGAACAGGCATAGCAGGGCGAACGTCGTTAGCAGGAGGTTCTTCATGACGGGTGTTTCACCCGTCTTACGCAGGACGCCTTCCGATGGTTCGGATCACTCGATGACAATACGCACGGCAGCCTGCGCATCTTCCGCGAGCACCCTAACGGTGAACACACCTGGTGCCGTGCTGCCGGGAAGTTCCACCTGCACCGGCGTCCCCGACCGCATGACCATCCGTTGCTCATGCACCAGGCGCCCATCAAGGCCGATCACTTGCAGGTTCACCGATCCATGAAGGCCAGCGCCCACGACGGTGAAGCGACCGTCATTCGGGCTGGGCCACAACGAGATCACGGGCTCATCATGATCAGCGATCCCGGTACACACTTCAACGCTCACCGGTGCACCCGGCACGTCCAATGCCGCACAGATGGTCCCACCGGCCTGCATCAGTTGTGAAGCGATATCGAGCGCACTGGTGACGCCGAACACGACCTCACCAAGATCAAGGGTATTGGGGTCATAGACGAGCGTATGCATCGTGTACTGCCCGATGGATGTGACCACGAACGCCGGCGTGAACGACCCCTGCCGGATGATCAGATCCTCTCCGGAGGTGAGCAGGTAGAGCACCTCGAAGCCCTCCGGCACCACCAGATCACCACCTGGTGTGGCGTTCATGGTGGCGGAACCGGCAACGAAACAAACGGTGTTCGCATTGGCCTGCAAGGTGCCCGCATCAGCCGCACAAGGCAGGCACTCCTCCACGATGAAGGTGGCCCCGACAAGGTCCATGGAGGCACAGATACCACCCCCTCCTTGAACGAGCATGGTGTTGATGGAAGCCACCGTTGTCGTCCCGAACACCAAGGTGCCCAGATCGAGCGTGGAATCATCGTACACCAGGGTATGGATGGTATAGGTACCAGCCGTCGTCACCTCGAAAGACGGGGTCAGTGCCCCCTGGACGATGACCGGATCAGGTCCGGTCGCCAGCAGGTGGATCATCTGGAACCCTTCGGGTATCACCGCATCATCGTTCAAGGTGGCGGTGAGGTCGGCCGTGCCATCGGTGAGGCAGAGGTTCGTGTTCTCAGCCGTGATCGTGCCGGCATCCTCATCACACTCGAT
>JAGQVR010000069.1 GCA_020437875.1 Flavobacteriales bacterium | reverse complement strand
TACAAGGTGCCCCGCATCGGCTTCGTCAACAAGATGGACCGCAGCGGCGCCGACTTCTTCAAGGTGGTGGCCCAGATCAAGGAGCGCCTCGGCGCCAACCCGGTGCCCCTGCAGGTGCCCATCGGTGCCGAAGCGGACTTCAAGGGTGTTGTCGACCTGATCAACAACCGCGGCATGGTGTGGAACGAGGCCGACCAGGGCATGACCTGGAGCGAGGTCGCGATCCCCGAAGACCTGAAGGAGACCGTGGAGGAGTGGCGTGGCAAGCTCATCGAGGCCGTTGCCGAGAGCGACGACACCTTGATGGAGAAGTACTTCAATGATCCGGACTCCCTGACGGAAGCCGAGATCATGAACGCCATCCGCAAGAGCGCGATCAGCATGAGCATCACGCCGATCCTGTGCGGCAGCGCCTTCAAGAACAAGGGCGTGCAGACCATGCTGGACGCGGTGATGGCCTACCTGCCGAGCCCGGTGGACATCGAAGCCGTGACCGGTACGGATCCGGACACCGGTGAGGAGATCACCCGCAAGCCGAGCGCCGATGAGCCGATGGCCAGCCTGGCCTTCAAGATCGCCACGGACCCCTACGTGGGTCGCCTGGCCTTCTTCCGCTGCTACAGCGGTGCGGTGCCTGCCGGCAGCTATGTGAAGAACATGCGCACCGGCAACAAGGAGCGTATCAGCCGCATCTTCCAGATGCACTCCAACAAGCAGAACCCTGTCGAGGTCATCGAGGCCGGCGACATCGGAGCGGCCGTTGGATTCAAGGACATCCGCACCGGTGACACGCTTTGCTCGGAGGACAAGCCGATCGTGCTGGAGAGCATGAGCTTCCCCGAGCCGGTGATCGGCATCGCCATCGAGCCCAAGACCCAGGCCGACCTGGACAAGATGGGTACGGCACTGGCGAAGCTGGCCGAGGAGGACCCCACCTTCAAGGTGCACACGGACGAGGAGACCGGCCAGACCGTGATCAGCGGGATGGGCGAACTGCACCTGGAGATCCTCGTGGACCGCATGAAGCGCGAGTTCAAGGTGGAATGCAACCAGGGTGCTCCGCAGGTGAAGTACAAGGAAGCCATCACCGGCACAACCGAGCATCGCGAGGTGTACAAGAAGCAGACCGGTGGTCGCGGTAAGTTCGCCGACATCCACGTGCGCATCGAGCCGCAGACGGACAAGGAGAAGAGCGGCCTGGAGTTCATCGACGAGATCAAGGGCGGTTCCATCCCGAAGGAATTCATCGGACCCGTACAGAAGGGCTTCGAGGCCAGCTTGAAGAACGGCGTGCTCGCCGGTTACCCGATGGAGAGCCTGAAGGTGACCCTGTACGACGGTTCGTTCCACAACGTGGACTCCGATGCGTTGAGCTTCGAGATCTGCGCCAAGTCCGCCTTCCGCGCCGCCGTGCCCAAGTGCAAGCCGGTGCTGATGGAGCCGATCATGAAGATCGAGGTGATCACGCCCGAGGAGAACATGGGCGATATCGTGGGTGACCTGAACCGTCGCCGCGGCACCATCCTGGGGATGGAGGACCGCAGCGGTGCCAAGGCCATCAAGGGCGAAGTGCCGCTGAGCGAGATGTTCGGCTACGTCACCAGCCTCCGCACCCTGAGCTCCGGCCGCGCGAGCAGCACCATGGAGTTCAGCCATTACGTTCCGGCCCCCAATAACATCACCGAAGCCGTCCTGGCCAAGGTGCGTGGCAAAGTATCAGCATAACCCGCAAGAAGCGATGACCCAAAAGATCAGGATCAAGCTGCGGTCGTACGATCACAACCTCGTCGACAAGAGCGCCGAGAAGATCGTAAAGACGGTGAAGAGCACGGGCGCTGTCGTCAGTGGACCCATTCCCCTGCCGACCCACAAGCGCATGTTCACGGTGCTCCGCTCGCCGCACGTCAACAAGAAGGCGCGCGAGCAGTTCCAACTGTGCAGTTACAAACGCATGATGGACATCTACAGCTCGTCCTCCAAGACGATCGATGCCCTGATGAAGCTCGAGCTCCCGAGCGGCGTGGATGTGGAGATCAAAGTCTGACCGATAGCACCACACAGCCATGAGCGGACTCATTGGAAAGAAGATCGGCATGACCAGCCTGTACGACTCGGACGGGTCGATGGTGGCATGCACGGTGATCGAGGCGGCACCCAACGTGGTGACCCACGTGAAGACCCTGGAGAAGGACGGCTACCAGGCCGTTCAGCTCTCCTACGGCGAGCGTCGCGAGAAGAACACCCCGGCCGCATTGATGGGCCATTTCAAGAAGGCGAACACCACCCCGAAGGTGAAGGCGCACGAGTTCAAGGAGTTCGAGACCGAACTGAAGCTGGGTGAGACCGTGGGTCTCGACATCTTCGAGGAGGGCAGCTTCGTGACCGTGACCGGCAACAGCAAGGGCAAGGGTTTCCAAGGCGTTGTGAAGCGTCACGGCTTCAGCGGTGTGGGCGAAGGCACGCACGGCCAACATGACCGGAACCGTGCACCGGGTTCCTTGGGCGGCAGCTCGTACCCGAGCCGCGTGTTCAAGGGTCTGCGCATGGCCGGCCGCACGGGCGGGAACAAAGTGACCACCGAGAACCTGAAGGTGGTGAAGGTGGACGCTGGTAAGAACCTGTTGCTTCTCAAGGGTACCGTACCCGGTCCCAAGGGCAGCATCGTGATCATCTGGAAATAAGATGGAACTCGAGATCCACGGCAAGGACGGCAAGTCCACCGGCAAGAAGGCCAAGCTGAACGACGCGGTGTTCGCGATCGAGCCGAACGACCACGCCATCTGGCTGGACGTGAAACAGCACCTGGCCAACAAGCGTCAAGGCACGGCCAAGACCTTGGAGAAGAGCGAGGTGAGCGGCAGCACGAAGAAGCTGCACCGCCAGAAGGGCACGGGCGGCAGCCGCAAAGGCAGCATCAAGAGCCCGCTGTTCAAGGGTGGTGCACGCGTGTTCGGCCCCAAGCCCCGCGACTACCATTTCAAACTGAACAAGAAGGTGAAGGACCTGGCCCGCCGCAGCGCCCTCACCTACAAGGCGAAGGACGGATCGTTGAAGGTGATCGACAGCGTATCGCTGAGCGCCCCGAAGACGAGCGAGTTCGCCGCCATCCTGAAGGCCTTCCAGCTGAACAGCCGCAAGAGCGTGCTGGTGGTGCCCAGCAAGGATGACAACATCGTGCTCAGCGCCCGCAACATCCAGAACACCCGCGTGGTGGTGGCCAGCGAGCTGAACACCTACGACATCATGAACGCCAACGGCCTGCTGATCGTGAAGGACGCGATCGCACCGCTGGAAACCATCCTCACCAAGTAAGCCATGAGCCAGATCATCATCCGACCGATCGTCACTGAGAAGATGACGGCCCAAGGCGAGAAGGAAGGCCGTTACGGGTTCGAAGTGGCCCGCACGAGCAACAAGGTGCAGATCAAGCAGGCGGTGGAGAAGGAGTACAACGTCACCGTGACGGGCGTACGCACCATGATCTGCCGCGGCAAGAACCGCACGCGTTACACCAAGAGCCTCATCCTCCACGGCCGCACGCCGAGCTTCAAGAAAGCCATCGTGACGGTGAAGGCGGGCGAGACCATCGACCTCTACTCCAGCATCTGACCCGGTAGCACCGAATAGCAATGGGCGTACGTAAACTCAATCCGGTAACCCCCGGCACCCGTCACAAGGTGATCACGGACTTCGAAGGCATCACCACGCGTGTGCCGGAGAAGTCGCTGACCAGCGGTACCAACAAGAGCGGTGGTCGCAACCAGCAAGGCAAGATGACCATGCGCTACATCGGCGGTGGTCACAAACAGCGCTATCGCGAGATCGACCTGAAGCGCGACAAGCATGGCGTCCCGGCCACGGTGAAGACGATCGAGTACGATCCGAACCGTACGGCACGCATCGCCCTGCTGTTCTACGCCGATGGCGAGAAGCGATACATGCTGGCCCCGAACGGTCTGCAGGTGGGCCAGGAGGTGATGAGCGGCAAGAGCGGTGTTCCGCCCGAGGTGGGCAATACGCTTCCGCTGAGCGAGATCCCCCTGGGTACCGTGGTGCACAACATCGAACTGCAGCCCGGCAAGGGTGGTGCGATCGCGCGGAGCGCGGGCACCTTCGCCCAGCTGAGCGCACGTGAAGGCAAGTACGCCACGCTGAAGATGCCGAGCGGCGAACTGCGCATGGTCCTGGTGGCCTGCATGGCGACCGTGGGCAGCGTGGGCAACGCCGAGCACATGCTCCAGAAGAGCGGCAAGGCCGGCCGCAGCCGCTGGCAGGGTCGTCGTCCCCGCACCCGCGCGGTGGCCATGAACCCGGTCGATCACCCGATGGGTGGTGGTGAGGGCCGTGCTTCGGGTGGTCACCCACGCAGCCGCAAGGGTCTGCTGGCGAAGGGCAAGAAGACCCGCGCGCCGAAGAACCGCAGCAACCGTTTCATCCTCGAACGCATCAACGCCAAGAAGGGCGCCTGATCCAGATAGCACATGAGCCGTTCACTCAAGAAACCGCCGTTCATCCACTACAAGCTCGCGAAGCGTGTGGGTGATGCACAGACCTCCGGCAAGAAGAACGTGATCAAGACCTGGTCGCGCGCCAGCACCATCAGCCCCGAATTCGTGGGACTGACCATCGCGGTGCACAATGGCAACAAGTTCATCCCGGTCTACGTGACCGAGAACATGGTGGGCCACAAGCTGGGCGAATTCGCCCCGACGCGCACCTACCGTGGCCATTCCGGTAACAAGAAGAACTAAGGACAGATGGGACAGCGTAAGAAACTAGCAGCCGATGCGCGCAAGGAGGCCATGAAGACCGTGGCCATCGCACACCTGCGCAACGTGCCCACCAGCCCGCGCCGGATGCGCCAGGTGGCCGATCTGATCCGCGGTGTGGAGGTGGAGAAGGCCCTGGGCATCCTCCGCTTCAGCACCCGCCACAGCAGCCGCGACCTGGAGAAGCTGTTGCTGAGCGCGGTGAGCAACTGGCAGGCGAAGAACGAAGGGCAGAAGGCCGATGAGGCCGGGCTGTTCGTGAAGAGCGTGCAGGTGAACGAGGCCCGCGGTCTGAAGCGCATGCTTCCCGCTCCGCAGGGACGCGCCTACCGCATGAAGAAGCGCAGCAACCACGTGAGCCTCATCGTCGACACCAAAGAAGCGTAAGCCGAGAACTACTACCATGGGACAGAAAGCACACCCGATCGGCCAGCGCCTCGGCTTCATCAAAGGCTGGGACAGCAACTGGTACGGCGGTAAGAAATACACGGACAAGCTGGTCGAGGACGAGCAGATCCGCGCCTACCTCATGGCCCGCCTGAAGAAGGCGAGCGTGGCCAAGATCCTGATCGAGCGCACCCTGAAGCTGGTGACCGTGACGATCAACACCGCCCGCCCCGGCGTCATCATCGGCAAGGGCGGCGCCGAGGTGGACAAGCTGCGCGAGGAGCTGAAGAAGCTCACGGGCAAGGACGTCCAGATCAACATCTTCGAGATCAAGCGTCCGGAACTGGATGCCCGTCTGGTGGCCGACAGCATCGCGCGCCAGCTCGAGGGTCGCATCAGCTTCCGCCGCGCCATGAAGATGGCGATGGCCAGCACGATGCGCATGGGGGCCGAAGGCATCAAACTGCAGGTGAGCGGCCGCTTGAACGGCGCCGAGATCGCCCGCACCGAGAAGTACCGGGACGGCCGTGTGCCCCTGCACACGTTGCGTGCCGACATCGACTTCGCCATCACCGAGGCGCACACCAAGATGGGTCGTATCGGGGTGAAGTGCTGGATCATGCGCGGCGAGGTGTATGGCAAGCGTGACCTGAGCCCCAACCAGGGCCAGGCCAAGGGCACCGCACCCGGTGGCCGCATGGGCGGTGATCGTCCGGATCGTCGTGGCGGTGACCGCCGTGGTCCGGGTGGTGATCGTCGCGGAGGAGAACGTCGTGGAGAAGGCCGTGGCGGCGATCGTCGCGGTGGTAACAACCGTAATAGCTAAGAGCCATGTTGCAACCGAAGCGCAGCAAGCGCCGCAATATGCACAAGGGCCGCATGAAGGGCGTGGCCCAGCGCGGACACCGCGTAGCCCTGGGATCCTTCGGCCTGAAGGCCATGGAGAGCGTATGGCTCACCAGCCGCCAGATCGAGTCGGCCCGTGTGGCACTCACCCGCTACATGAAGCGTGAAGGCCAGGTGTGGATCAAGGTGTTCCCGGACAAGCCCGTGACCAGCAAGCCCGCCGAGGTGCGTATGGGTAAGGGCAAGGGTTCCCTGGACCATTGGGTGGCCGTGTGCCATGCCGGCCGCATCATCTTCGAAGTGGACGGTGTACCCACCGCCATCGCGAAGGAGGCCCTGCGCCTGGCGGCACAGAAGCTGCCGATCCCGACCAAGTTCGTGGTACGTGAGGATTACGACGGCCAATAAGAGAGCGTCATGAAGAAGAGAACCGAACTGAAGGACCTGACGGTCGTGGAGTTGAAGGACAAGCTCCAGGAGGAGCGTGCCTCGCTCACCAAACTGCGCTTCGCGCACACCGTGAGCCCGATCGAGAGCCCGGTGCAGCTGCGCACCAAACGCAAGGATGTGGCCCGGATCCTCACCGAGCTGCGCCAGCGCGAACTCGCCAACAAGACAACGAAATGAGCACGACCCCGACAACCGTTGAGCGGAACCTCCGCAAGGAGCGCATCGGCATCGTCACCAGCGACAAGATGGACAAGAGCATCACGGTGACGGTGGAACGCCGGGTGATGCACCCCAAGTACCACAAGTTCGTGAAACGCACGAGCAAGTTCATGGCGCACGACGAGAAGGGCGATGCCCACATCGGCGACACGGTGCGCATCATGGAGATCCGCCCGATGAGCAAGCAGAAGCGCTGGCGCCTGGTGGAGATCATGGAACGTGCCAAGTAATACCCGATAGCGATGATCCAACAGGAATCCCGGCTGAACGTGGCCGACAACAGCGGCGCCAAGGAAGTGCTCTGCATCCGTGTGCTGGGTGGCACCGCACGCCGCTACGCCCGCATCGGTGACACCATCGTGGTGAGCATCAAGGACGCCCTGCCGAACGGCGGCGCCAAGAAGGGCACCGTGCACAAGGCGGTGGTGGTGCGTACGAAGAAGGAGACCCGTCGCAAGGACGGCAGCTACATCCGCTTCGACGACAACGCTGTGGTGCTGCTCGACGCCGCAGGCGAGATGAAGGGCACCCGCATCTTCGGACCCGTTGCCAAGGAGCTGCGCGAGAAGAAGTTCATGAAGATCATCTCCCTGGCCCCCGAAGTACTCTGAGCCATGCAGAAGAAGACACACATCAAGAAGGGCGACATGGTGAAAGTGCTCGCCGGTGAGGAGCGCACCAAGCAGGGTCGCGTACTCGAAGTGGACCGCGTGAACATGCGCGCCATCGTCGAGGGCCTCAACATCAACAAGAAGCACAGCAAGCCCACCACGGCCAACCCACAGGGTGGTATCGTGGACAAGGAGGGCCCGATCCACATCAGCAACCTGATGCTGATCGACGCGAAGACCGGTGAGCCGGGCCGCGTAGGTCGCAAGGCCGACAAGGAGGGGAAGCTGGAGCGCTACGTGAAGACCAAGAAAAAGGCAGCCAAGTAAGAAGTCATGAGCTACGTACCCCGGCTTCGTGCCAAATACAAGAACGAGGTGGCGCCGTCCCTGAAGAAGGAGTTCGGATACACCAGTGCCATGCAGGTGCCCAAGATCACCAAGATCAACCTGAACCAGGGCCTGGGCAGCGCCGTGGGCGACAAGAAGATCGTGGAGAACGCGGTGGTGGAGATGTCGGCGATCGCGGGCCAGAAGGCCGTGCAGACCGTGTCGCGCAAGGATGTGAGCAACTTCAAACTGCGGAAGGGCATGCCCATCGGCGCGCGGGTGACCCTTCGTGGCGACCGCATGTACGAGTTCCTCGACCGGCTGATCTCGGTGAGCCTGCCCCGTACGCGTGACTTCCGCGGTGTGTCGCCGAAGGGATTCGATGGCAACGGCAACTTCACCTTCGGTGTGAAGGAGCAGATCATCTTCCCGGAGATCGACATCGACAAGGTGACGAAGATCCAGGGCATGGACATCACGTTCGTGACCTCGGCCCAGACCGATGAGGAGGCGAAAGCCCTGCTGAACGCCTTCGGATTCCCATTCGCAGACAAGGACAAGAAATAACCCGACCGAACGACCATGGCCAAGGAATCGATGAAAGCGCGTGAGCGCAAGCGCGCCAAGATGGTGGAGAAGTACGCTGCGAAGCGTGCCGCACTGAAGAAGGCGGGCGAGTGGGAGAAGCTGCAGCAGCTTCCCGTGAACGGCAGCAAGGTGCGCATGCACAACCGCTGCCAGCTCACCGGACGTCCGCGTGGGTACATGCGCCTGTTCGGCATCAGCCGGAACATGTTCCGTCAGATGGCGCTGGAAGGCAAGATCCCCGGTGTGACCAAAGGCAGCTGGTAATAAGAACGTTAAGGACGTCCATCGTGGACGCACCAACAAAAGAAAAGACATGACGACCGATCCCATCGCCGATTACCTGACCCGCCTGCGCAACGCCATCCAGGCGCGCAAGAAGGTCGTGGAGGTGCCCGCGAGCAACCTGAAGAAGGACATCACGCGCATCCTGTACGACAAGGGCTACATCCTGTCCTGGAAGATCGAGGACGACGGCAAGCAGGGCCTGATCAAGATCGCGTTGAAGTACAACGCGGGAACGCGCCAGAGCGCCATCAAGGAACTCACACGCGTGAGCACCCCGGGCCTGCGCAAATACGCCCACGTGGGGGATCTTCCCCGCGTGCTGAACGGCCTTGGCGTGGCCATCATCTCCACCAGCAAGGGCGTTGTCACCGACAAGGAGGCACGCACGCTGAACGTGGGCGGTGAAGTATTGTGCTACGTGAGCTAAGACCCGAAGAACCATGTCACGCATTGGAAAAGCACCGATCGAAGTACCCAAAGGGGTGCAGGTGACCATCAGCGACAAGAACCTGGTGACCGTGAAGGGTCCGAAGGGCACGTTGGAGCAGGCCGTGGATCCGGACCTCACGCTGAAGCAGGAGGGTACGGAGATCACCGTCTCGCGTCCCAGCGATGCCAAGCCGCACCGCGCGAAGCACGGCCTTTACCGCGCGCTCATCGCCAACATGGTGAAGGGTGCATCGGAAGGCTTCGTGATCGAGCAGGAGCTGGTGGGTGTGGGTTACCGCGCCACCACCAAGGGGCAGCAATTGCAGCTGGCCCTGGGCTTCTCCCACACCGTCACCCTGAACCTCCCCCCGGAGATCAAGGTGAGCGCGGCCCAGGAGAAGGGTAAGAACCCGATCATCCGCCTCGAGAGCGCGGACAAACAACTCATCGGCCAGGTGGCCGCCAAGCTGCGCAGCCTGCGCAAGCCTGAGCCCTACAAAGGCAAGGGTGTGCGTTTCGTGGGCGAAGTCGTGCGTCGCAAGGCCGGTAAAGCAGCTGGTAAATAAGAACGACCATGGCATTCGACCGCATCAACCGCCGCCTGAAGATCAAGACCCGCGTGCGCAAGAAGGTGCAGGGCACCACCGCACGTCCGCGTCTGTCGGTCTTCCGCAGCAACACGGGCATCTACGCCCAGATCATCGACGACGAGGCCGGCCGCACCCTGGTGAGCACCTCGAGCTTGAAGGACAAGAAGGGCACGGGTGTGCCCAAGATCGAGCAGGCGAAGCTCGTCGGTACGGCCATCGCCGAGAAGGCCAAGGCCGCTGGCATCGAGCAGGTCGTCTTCGATCGCAATGGATACCTCTACCATGGCCGGGTGAAAGCCCTGGCCGAAGCAGCCCGCGAAGCAGGCCTCAATTTCTGATCACACCGAACACATGTCTGAAACGACGAATACGAAGAAGGTCAAGAGCAGCGATCTCGAGCTGAAGGACAAGCTCGTGGCACTGAACCGCGTGACCAAGGTGACCAAGGGTGGTCGCACGTTCACCTTCGCCGCCATCGTGGTGGTGGGTAACGAGAACGGTGTGGTGGGCCATGGCCTGGGCAAGGCGAAGGAAGTGCAGGAGGCCATCGCCAAGGGCATCGACGACGCCAAGAAGAACCTGGTGAAGGTGCCCGTGCTGAAAGGCACGATCCCGCACCCGCAGGAGGGCAAGTTCGCTGGTGCACAGGTGTTCCTGAAGCCCGCTGCCCACGGTACGGGTGTGATCGCCGGCGGTGCCATGCGCGCCGTGCTGGAGAGCGTTGGTGTGACCGACGTTCTGGCCAAGAGCAAGGGAAGCAGCAACCCGCACAACGTGGTGAAGGCCACGATCGAGGCCCTGGTGAGCATGCGCGATGCGAACGCGGTGTCCCGCCAGCGCGGCATCAAACTGGAACGCGTATTCAACGGATAAAACGATCCGCCGGTGATCCGGCGGGAAAGACGATGAGCAAGTTGACCATCACCCAGGTGCACAGCCAGATCAAGTGCCCCAAGCGTCAGAAGGACACCCTGAAGGCCCTCGGGCTCGGCCGCATCGGCAAATTCGTCGTGGTGGACGGCACGCCGCAGATCCGCGGCATGGTGGAGAAGGTGCACCACCTGGTGAGCGTGAAGGAGGCCTGAACCTTTTAGAAGAGCAAGACCATGGACTTGAGCAAACTGAAGCCCGCTGAAGGGGCCACGAAGAAGGAGAAACGCATCGGTCGCGGCCAGGGCAGCGGTCGTGGTGGCACCTCCACGAAAGGCCACAAAGGCCAGAAGGCACAGGCCGGCTACAACCACAAGCGTGGTTTTGAGGGTGGCCAGACGACATTGACCCGTCGCCTGCCGAAGTTCGGCTTCACCAACCCCACGCGCGTTGAGTACAAGGGCATCAACCTGGACGCGATCCAGACCCTGGCCGACGCGAAGAAGCTCACCACCATCGACCCCGAGGTGCTCTACGCCAACGGCTTGATCGCCAAGAAGGACAAGCTGAAGGTGCTGGGCCGTGGTGAGCTGAAGAGCGCGTTGAACATCACTGCGCACGCGTTCAGCGCCACCGCGAAGGCCGCCATCGAGGCCAAGGGAGGCAAGACCGAGACAATCGTGACCGTAGCAGAGAAGGCATGAAGAACCTGATCGAGACGATCAAGAACATCTGGCGCATCGACGAGCTGCGCCAGCGGATCCTCATCACCCTGGGTCTGCTGCTGGTGTACCGCATCGGCAGCTTCATCGTGCTGCCGGGTGTTGACAGTTCACGTCTTGCGGCGGTGGGAGCTGGTGGCGGTGGCGGTATCGTGGAGATCCTATCGATCTTCACCGGTGGCGCTTTCACCCGTGCGAGCATCTTCGCCCTGGGCATCATGCCGTACATCTCGGCGTCCATCATCATGCAGCTGGCCGGCATCGCCGTACCCACGGTTCAGAAGATGCAACGCGAGGAGAGCGGTCGCCGCAAGATCAACCAGTGGACCCGCTACCTCACCATCCTGATCTGCGTGTTCCAGGCGCCGAGCTACATCTACGCCACGATCGATGAGGCGGCGCGACCGGACAGCCAGTTCTGGTTGTTCACGAGCATCGTGATCCTCACCTGCAGCACCCTCTTCGTCATGTGGCTAGGTGAACGCATCACCGAGCGCGGTCTTGGCAATGGCATCTCATTGATCATCATGATCGGCATCCTTGCGCAGTTCCCGCAGAGCTTCGCACAGGAAGTGGTGGGCCGGATGGGCCCAGGAGGCGGTGGCCTCGTGCTGTTGTTGGTGGAGGTCGTGATCTGGCTGCTCATCATCGCTGGTTGCATCCTGCTGGTACAGGGTACGCGCAGGATACCGGTGCAGTTCGCCAAGCGGGTGCAGGGCAACAAGCAGTATGGCGGCGTGCGCAACTACATCCCATTGAAGGTGAACGCGGCCGGTGTGATGCCGATCATCTTCGCACAAGCCATCGTGCTGATACCGATGTATCTGGCACAGGCCTTCGAGGCCCCCCCGAACTGGCTGGTGAGCATCGCCAACAGCCAGGGCTTCTTCTACAACTTCACGCTGTTCCTGAT
>JAGQVR010000006.1:26346-34452 GCA_020437875.1 Flavobacteriales bacterium | reverse complement strand
ACGAACTTGTCGATCATCTGCTTGGCGAGATCGAGCGTCACGGCCTTCTTGTTCAATGAGCTCTGCGCGATCAGGCTGATCATGGCGCCTTCGAGTTCGCGGATGTTCGTGGTGATGCTGTAGGCGAGGTATTCCACCACTTCCTTGGGCAGGTCGATGCCCTCGGCGTACATCTTCTTCTCCAGGATGGCGATGCGCGTCTCCAGTCCGGGCGTCTGCAGGTCGGCGCTCAGGCCCCACTTGAAGCGGGAGAGGAGGCGCTGCTCCATGCCGGCCATCTCCACCGGCGCTTTGTCGCTCGTGATCACGAGCTGCTTGCCCGCCTGGTGCAGGGCGTTGAAGACGTGGAAGAACACGTCCTGGGTCTTCTCCTTGCCGGCGAGGAACTGCACATCGTCGATGATGAGCACGTCCATCATCTGGTAGAACTGGGTGAAGTCGCCCACGGTGTTGTTCTTCACCGCTTCGATGAACTGCTGGGTGAACTTCTCCGCCGGGACATAGAGGATGGTCTTGTCCGGGTGATTCTTCTTGATCTCGATCCCGATGGCGTGCGCGAGGTGGGTCTTGCCGAGCCCGACGCCACCGTAGATCAGCAACGGATTGAAGGCGGTGCCGCCGGGCTTCTGCGCCACAGCATATCCGGCACTGCGTCCCAATCGGTTGCAGTCCCCCTCGATGAAGGTGTCGAAGGAATAGTTGGCGTTGAGGTGGCTCTCGACCTTGATCTTGCGCAGGCCGGGGATGATGAAGGGGTTCTTGATGGGGCTGTTGGCCACATCGATCGGGAGCGACACCGCGGGGTTCTTCACCTCGCGTGCATGGCTCGTCGGCATCTTCACGGTGTACGGGTTGGCGTTCTGGAAGCCGTTCTCCATGATGATGGAGTACTCCAGACGCCCTTCACTACCCAATTCTTTCTTGATGATCTTCTTGAGGAGTCCGATATAATGCTCCTCCAGCCATTCGTAGAAGAACTGCGACGGCACCTGGATGGTCAGTACACTGTCCTGCAGACGCAAGGCCTTGATCGGTTCGAACCAGGTCTTGAAGCTCTGCTCGCTCACATTGTCCTTGATCACTTCCAGGCACCGGTCCCAGATCTTCTCGTGGTCCTTCTTCATGGATGGGTCCGTGAGTTAATGGGTGGTACCGTTGATCGCTTGATCGAGCGGCTTCGCGCGTAGTGCATCCGGTCCGTTCGGCAAGGGGGCAAATATGGACCACAGAAAGTGAAAAACAAAAGTGCCGGACACTTGCAGGAAAGGAAAATTTCACTTCCGGCACACATGATCGACCGATCACCGGGACACCTTGTCCCACGCGGGTTTGCGGGGATCGCGACGAAGCCGTAAACTGACGCGGAAGCGGAGCGTGTCCGGCTCGTTGGAGGTGCTGGTGAAGGACGGTTGCGCATGGGGCGAAGCGCGCTGCGAACGCATCGAAAGTTAAGGCATGGGAACGATGCGACACAAGGTTCTTCCGGATGTGCCAGGAGGAACGGCTCGGCCTATCTTCCCGGCCATGTTCCAACACGATGCCGAGGTGCGCGTGCGCTATGGTGAGACCGACCAGATGGGCTACGTCTACTACGGCGACTATGCGGAGTACTTCGAAGTAGGGCGCGTGGAGGCTTTGCGCAGCCTTGGCTTCGCGTACCGGCGCCTGGAGGAACAGGGTGTGATGCTGCCCGTTCGCGACATGCGCATCACCTACCACAAGCCGGCGCGCTACGATGATCTCCTCGTCATCCGGACTCGCATCAGCGCGCTGCCCGATGTGCGCATCGGCTTCGATTACGAGGTGATCAATGGGGAAGGTGTGATGCTCTGCGAAGCCACGACCACCCTGATCTTCGTGGATAGCACGACGATGCGTCCACGTCGTGCACCAGAGGAACTGCTCACAGCGCTGAGGCCCTACTTCACGAGTTGATCGGCTCCACGTCAACGCTGAGCAGTTCCCACTTCGGTCGGAGCATCGCACCTTGTCCGAGCGGTAGTTCGATCGTCGCCGTGCAATCCACCGCGAAGACGGGATCGACGAGGCGTCCGCCACAAGCGAGCACTTCGGCCTTCACCCCATCGAAGCGATCATATCCGCAACGCAGGGACCACCGCTCCATCACCACGCGCTCTAGGATCTCGGCAGCTTCCAATGCAAGACGCGCGGCTTCACCGTAGGCATGGATCAATCCCGGCTTGCCGAGCAGGGTGCCCCCGAAGTAGCGCACAACGGCGACTCCACAGTAGGTAAGGTCCAATGACCGGATGCGGCGCAGGATCGGGAGCCCGGCCGTGCCGCTTGGTTCGCCATCATCGTTCGCACGATGGTGATCGCCGTTGGTGCCGAGTATCCAGGCATAGCATACATGCCGCGATGAGGGGTGTTCGTTGCCGAAAGCGGCGGCCAGACGCTTGAACTCCGCCTCGTCCCCGATGGGGAAGGCGCGCGCGATGAACTTGCTGGCCAGTTCGCGGTACGTTCCTTCCACGGGTGCGCTGATGGTGCGGTAACGATCGCGGATCATGGCGCGGATGAAAGGAAGAGCAGCATGGCGCCGATGCAGCAGCAGATGCCGCACCATTGCATCAAGGAGAGTCGTTCACGGAAGAGGGTCAGTCCTGCGATCGTCGCGAACAGGATGGCGAGGATGTTCATCAGCGGGAAGACCAGGGATGCCTGCAGGCCACCGACACCGAGGGCGCGCATCAGTACGAGAAGGGAGGCGTAGTTCACCATGCCCAATGCGATCCCGCCCACCCAGGTGCGCATGTTCAACAGCTCCTTCGATCCTTCGCGCAGCAGAAGAAGCACCAGGCTGACGATGGTGGAAGCGGCGAAGCACGAGGTGGGGAAGCTATCCGCTGTGACGGGCGTGGTGAGCACCCGCTGCACGTAGGTGACGCTGATGTCGGCCGCACCACTGCATACGAACAGGAGCAATGGCAGGAACCAGACAGCCCGTCCAGTGCGCTGTTCCGAGGGGCCGGCTGCCGTGAGCACAAGCCCCACCAGCGCGATGATGATGCCGATCACCGTCCGCATATCGATCCGCTCATCGAAGAGGATCACCGCACCGCTGATGGTGAGCACGAGGCTCATGCGTCCGGCGATGGTGGTGCGTGCGGCACCTGCTTGTTGCGCGGAAAGGCCGGTGACCGAGAAGATCGATACGAACAAGGCGCCCAGCCCGGCCGCTGCGAGGAGCAAGGAGCCTGAGCTCGTGGCAGGCGATGGTGGTGCCACGATCATGCCGCAAACGAAGGCCACCGCATAATTGATGGCGATCGCCGGCAGCATGGGCACCTCGTACCGCTCGAACAGGCGGAACAGGATGGCGAAACCCGCCACGCACAAAGCCGCGAGCGTTACCAGTCCCATGCGATGCAGCCGGCTTCCCTGCGATGAAGTACGATCCGATCGCCGCCGACCATCCGTTCGATGCGACCCGCGCCATCGATACGTGGAGCAGGTGTCCCATCCCCGAAATGCACCTGACCATGGATCACCCGCGCCTCATCCCAGAGGCCGTGTTCCATGAAGTGCCGTATCAGCTCCGCACCACCTTCCACCAGTACGGACCGGATGTTCCGTTCGTGCAGGGTGGCGAGGATCACATCCAACGGTTCCTCCGTCGGGTTGATCCGCACCTGTTCCACGGACAGCTCCGGGCGTGGATCCGAAGTGAACAACATGGTGCTCCCGCCATCGGTGAAGACATTGCTCATTCCAGGCGTGATGCCGTCACGATCGAGGACGAGCCGGAGCGGTGAACGACCGGAGACATGCCGCACGGAGAGCGAGGGGTCATCATGCACGACGGTCCTGCTGCCCACGAGGATCGCGGGTTCCGCTGAACGCCAGCGGTGCACTAGCACATCGGTGGCTGCACCGCTGATGCGCTGAACGCCGCGGCTGGTGCGTGGGTGCCGGTCGAGGAAGCCGTCCGCGGAGGCCGCCCACTTCAAGATGACATAGGGCCTCTTCTTCTCCACAGAGGTGATGAATCGGCGTTGCATCCAATGACATTCTTCCAGCATCACACCCTCGGTGACCTCGACCCCGGCGTTGCGTAACCGTTCGATCCCGCGCCCGGCGACCAATGGGAAGGGATCACGCAGCCCCACGACCACTTGCTTCACCCCTCGGGCGATGAGGAGGTCCGCACAAGGCGGTGTGCGTCCATGGTGCGCGCACGGCTCCAGGTTCACATACATGGTGGCATCCGCCGGGATGGGCCCATCGCCGAAGGCTTGCAGGCAGCGCGCCTCGGCGTGTGGTCCGCCGGCACGTTCATGCCAGCCTTCGGCGAGCAGGTGTTCGCCCTGGACGAGGACCGCGCCGACCAATGGATTCGGTCCGGTGGTGCCCGAGCCCAAGTTGGCCAGTTGCAGGCAGCGCCTCATCCAGCGTTCGTGGGTGGTTGTGCGGGCGGAGACCATCGAAAGGGGCGCAAAGGTGCATGATCCTCCAGGTCCACCGGGCTATTTTTGCGGTCCTCCCAGCGATGCGCATCGCCAACAATACCGTCGGTTCCATCTACGACCTCTATCGCGCCGAGTTGTCGCCGCTATTCGGCGCCTCGGAGGCACGGGCCATGGCGCGCACGGTCTTCCAGGAGGCTTTCGGCTGGGACATGGTCGAATTGGATGCCCGCCGATCGGCACCATTGAGCGAATCCGAAGTGTTGAAGGTTTATGGACCGCTCATGCGCATGCGCGCAGGAGAACCCCTGCAATACGTACTCGGACGCACCTGGTTCATGGGCATGGAACTGTTGGTGGCACCGGGAGTATTGATCCCGCGCCCCGAGACGGAGGAGATGGTCGACCACATCCTACGATCGGGTCGAAGGTTCCAGCGGATCCTGGATGTTGGTACCGGGAGTGGCTGCATCGCTCTCGCATTGAAGAAGCACCTGCCCCTGGCCAGGGTCTTCGGCATGGATGTCTCACAGGAAGCATTGTCCATCGCTCGCAGCAACGGTGAGCGGCTTGGCATGGACGTTGGATGGGTGGTGCAGGATGTATCGGCTCCGGGCTCCGATCTACCACCCGATCTTGACCTTGTGGTGAGCAACCCCCCATACATTCCGGCCAGGGAGATGGAGACGCTCGATGTCCATGTGCGGGACCACGAACCACACCTGGCGCTTTTCGTGGACGATGCGGACCCGCTTCTGTTCTATCGGGTCATTGCACGAAAGGCATTGGATGCCCTGCTCCCCGGCGGTGAACTATGGTTCGAGGGACATCACCTCCATGCTGAAGCGGTGGGGGACCTGATCGATTCCATGGGTTACCAACATGTCAACGTGTTGCGCGACCTGAGCGGATCCACGCGGTTCATTCATGCCATCCGATGAATCGTTGCACACTACTCCTATTGGTGTTGCTTCTTGGTGGGAGTGCGCGGGCGGATGTCGATAGTACGAAGGTGAAGGCGGCGTTCAAGGTGGTGCTCAACTTCGACGCACGGCGGACCTGGGTGAACAATGCTTCGGTGCGCTTCAACGGCATGCGGCTCGGGGCCCAACGTGGACGGGACATGATCGCCTTCGGTTATTATGGTCTGGGTGATCCCTACATCCAACCATCGGTCGATCTCGGGGAGCTTGGGAAGCAGGAGTTCTACACGCGTTTCAGCTTCGCGGCACTGACCTATGAGCGGCTGCTGATCGATACCAAGCGCTGGCAGGCCGGCATTCCCGTGGCCTTCGGTCTTGGCAACTACCGGACGAGCTATCGGGACACCACGAGCGGCAAGGAGATCGCGTACGGGGTGAACGAACTGGTGCCGATCGAGGCCACGCTCCACTGCGACTACAATGTGTTCTGGTTCGTCTTCATCGGTGCTGGGGCCGGTTACCGCTACGTCCTGGCCGATGATCCCGCCGCGACCCGGATACTGAGTGACTATACCTATTACTTCAAGGTCGGTCTGCGCTTCGGTGAAGTGGTGAAGCGCGTGCGCAAACGCCTACGGGACAATGTCTGAACGCGAACAAGCCCAACGACGCATCGCCGAGCTGAGCCGGGAGCTCGAGGAGCACAATCACCGGTACTACGTGCTCGCCGCACCCACCATCAGCGATCGCGAGTTCGATAGGATGCTGAAGGAACTCGAGGCACTGGAGCACACCTGGCCCGAGTTCGCCTCACCGAATAGCCCGACACAACGCGTTGGCGGCGACATCACGAAGGATTTCCCGGTGGTCATGCACCGCTACCCGATGCTCTCCCTGAGCAACTCGTACAGTGCGGAGGAGGTGGCGGCCTTCGTGGCCCGAGTGGAAAAGGAGATCGGTCGCACCACCTATGTGATGGAATTGAAGTACGACGGCGTGGCCATCAGCTTGAGCTACGTGAACGGTGAACTGGTCCGCGGGGTCACCCGGGGTGATGGGGAGAAGGGCGATGACATCACCAACAACGTGCGCACGGTCCGTAGCATCCCATTGCGCCTGCGCGGCGACTTCCCGCCGGTGGTGGAGGCACGGGGTGAGATCCTCTTCATGCGCGCGCAGTTCGACAGGCTGAACGAGGAGCGGGCGAAGGACGGGGAGGAACTCTATGCGAACCCACGGAACACCGCCGCCGGTTCGCTGAAGCAGCAGGACCCGAAGGATGTTGCGAAGCGCGGCCTGGACAACTTCATATACACCTTGCAAGGGCCGGACCTGCCGACCACCAGCCATTTCGAGAACATACGCGCGGCCCATCGATGGGGCTTCAAGACGCCCGATCCCGGCCGGCGCTTCATCGAGCGTACGGATAGCGTTGAAGGGATCATGGCCTTCATCGCCCATTGGGACAAGGCACGGCACGCGCTGGAGATGGACATCGACGGTGTAGTGGTGAAGGTGGATGACCTGCGGATCCAGGATGAACTGGGAACCACGGCGAAGAGCCCGCGCTGGGCCATCGCCTACAAGTTCCAGGCGGAGCAGGCCGTCACCCGCCTGAACGAGGTCACCTACCAGGTCGGTCGCACCGGCGCCATCACCCCCGTGGCGAACCTGGAACCGGTGCTGCTCGCAGGCACAACGGTCAAGCGTGCATCGCTGCACAACGCCGACCAGATCGCGAAGCTCGACCTCCACATCGGTGATCAGGTGCAGGTGGAGAAGGGCGGGGAGATCATCCCGAAGATCGTGGGAGTGCTGGTGGATCAGCGGGAGACGCACGCCCCTCCGGTGGTCTTCCCGGAGAACTGCCCCGAATGCGGGACCCGGTTGGTGCGGTACGATGGTGAAGCCCAGCACTACTGCCCCAACGAACATGCCTGTCCGCCGCAGATCATGGGGCGCATCGAGCACTTCGTGGGCCGCAGGATGATGGCGATCGATGGGCTGGGAGCGGAGACGGTGGCGGAACTTGTGAACGCTGGTCTCATCGCCAATGTGGCCGACCTTTACGACCTCACCGTGGACCAGCTACTGGGCTTGGGGAAGGGTTGGGGTGAGAAGAGCGCGAACCAGGTGATAGCTGGCATCGCCGCGAGCCGGGTCATTCCTGTCGAACAGGTGCTCTTCGCCATCGGCATCCGGCATGTGGGCGAGACGGTGGCCAAGAAGATCGCGCGTGCGGTGGGCCGCCTGGACAGGCTGATGGCCATGACCCGGGAGGAACTCATGGCATTGGATGAGGTGGGAGGCGTCATCGCGGACAGCATCCTTGACTTCTTCGCTGCCGAGGGCAACCGGCGCATCGTGGAGAGGCTGCGGAGGCATGGCCTGCGGATGGAAGTGGAGGCTGGTTCGGCCGGACCTGTCGGGGATAAGCTGAAAGGAAAGACCTTCGTGGTGTCCGGTGTGTTCAAGCACTACAGCCGGGACGGTGTGAAGGAAGCCATCGAACGCAACGGAGGGAAAGTGTCCGGGTCCATCAGCAGCAAGACCAGCTATGTGCTCGCCGGTGCCGACATGGGTCCCTCGAAACGCGTGAAGGCCGAGGAGTTGAAGGTGCCCGTGATCGATGAGGACGAGTTCAATCGGATGATCGAAGGATGAGACTGTTCGACAGGCTGAAGGAGTGGATGGGCATTCGCAGGCTCATGCGCGAGACCCCGCAGGACCGCAAGCCGATCCCGCGGAACCTGGCA
>JAGQVR010000006.1:12939-26246 GCA_020437875.1 Flavobacteriales bacterium | reverse complement strand
GGTGCGCAAGGTGGCCATCGTGTACGTGGTGGAGGACGAGGCCGCCCACAACCAGGTGCGTAACTACGTGAAACGGTTGAAGGAGGAACTCGGTATCAGCAACATCATGGCCCTGGCCTATTGCGACCAGAAGGTGCTCCCGCATTACCTGCACGCCAAGCTCAACTTCGACGCCATCTGCCTCAAGGACCTCAATTGGTACCGGATCCCGCAGGGTAACACCGTTCAGAATTTCATGGCCGAGGAGTATGAGGTCATCATCGACCTGACCATGGAGGACAGGTTGCCCACGCAATACATCCTCGCCAAGAGCCGCAGCCGCTTCAAGGTGGGCCGCTGGAGCGAGAGCAACAAGAAGATCCTCGACATGATGATCGATATGGCCGGTTCGCGCAGCCTGCCGCAGTACATCCAGCAGATCCATCATTACCTGTTGATGGTGAACTCCAAACCAGAACCCTCGCTCAACTAGCGCGATAGCGCCTTCCACATGGACGAACGTTTCCGCGGCCTCGGGGTCGCCATGGTCACTCCCTTCCGCACCAACGGCGGCATCGATTACGCCGGGCTCGAGAAGCTCATTGAACACCAGATCACCGGTGGTGTGGACTACGTGGTGAGCATGGGCACCACCGGGGAGAGCGTGACCCTCACGAAGGACGAGAAGAAGCAACTGCTCGCCACCACCATCGAGCTCGTGCGCAACCGGGTGCCCGTGGTGCTGGGTGTCGGTGGCAACAGCACCGCGGCCGTCATCGATGACCTCAACAGCTTCGAGATGGACGGTGTGGACGGCATCCTCAGCGTGAGCCCGTACTACAACAAGCCGACGCAGGAGGGGATCTATCAGCATTTCAAGGCGATCGCCCAGGTGAGCCTGCGACCGATCATCCTGTACAACGTACCAGGTCGCACCGGAAGCAACATGAGCGCGGAGACCACCGTGCGTCTGGCCCGCGACCTGAAGAACGTCGTGGCCATCAAGGAGGCCAGCGGCAACCTGGACCAGATGGGCATGATCCTGAAGCACAAGCCCAAGGACTTCATGCTGATCAGCGGGGACGACACGCTGACGCTGCCAGCCATCGCCATCGGTGGTGTGGGCGTCATCAGCGTGGTGGGCAATGCACTGCCGGAGGAAACGAGCCAGCTGGTCCATGCGGCATTGAAGGGCGATATGGCCACAGCGTCCAGGGAGCATCTGCGCCTGCTGGAGGTCATCAACCTGCTCTTCGCCGAAGGCAACCCGGGCGGCATCAAGTACGTGCTCAAGGCGCTCGGCATCTGTGGTGATCACATGCGCCTTCCGCTGGTGAACATCAGTGAAGCCCTCGAGAAGAAGCTCTACCACGCACTGGCCGATGCGGAGGTGGTGAAGCTCTGATAGTCCCATGGATTTCCTCGCCCTCGACTTCGAAACAGCGACCTCTCGGTCTGATAGCCCGTGTGAGTTGGGGATCGCCGTGGTGCGCGGAGGAGTGGTCAGGGAGGTCCGGAATTGGTTGATCAAGCCGCGGGACTGGCCACACTTCAGCCCCTGGAACATCGCGGTGCATGGCATCCGCCCGGAGGATGTGGCGGACGCACCAAGGTGGGAGGGGATCTGGGAGGAGGTCGCGGAGGTCCTGCATCACCAGACCGTGGTGGCGCACAACGCGGCCTTCGACATGAACGTCCTGCGCAGTACCCTCGCGAGCCATGGCCTGCCGCATCCCACCTTCCAGTACTTCTGCAGTGTGAGCCTATGCAGGAAGGTGTGGCCGGGACATTCCTCCTATGGGTTGAAGCCGATGTGCGACCTGCACGGCATCCGGTTCAAGCACCATCGCGCGGGCAACGACGCGGAGGCGACTGCCGAGCTCGTTCTGCGCGCGGTGGAGCAACGTCCATCGCTGGACATGCCCCAGTTCCTGTTGGATGCACGTGTGAAGCTCGGCGCATTCTACCCGGGAGGCCATCGCACCCCCGGTGGCAAGCTCACAGCCGCCACCATCTACTAGCGGATCACAACGTGGGTGAACGGCGACGCGAGCCTTCCGAACCGGGCCAGCGTTCGGTTCATGCCGCCTGGAGCCGAGAGCACACGACACCGTCCCAAGGTCTGAAGGTCTGCCATTCGGTGCATGTGGTAATGTGCCGCCATCTCCGCGAAACCGAGCTCATCATAATAGGAGATACTCCTGGCCCGCGCATCCTCCACCTCCGTCCGGCTCTGGTACAGGATCGTATCGAGGATATGCACCTCGCCGCGCGGTCGCAGCAATTCCCGGCAACGATCCATGGTCTTGGGCGCATCGCCGAAGTACTGGAAGCTCGCTGCGAATACGATCACGTCGAAGTGCTCCTTGGGCAGCTCCGGGGTGAACAGGTCCGCGCGGATGAACGCGGGACCGGGGAACAGCCTGGCCGCTTGCTCCAACTCAGCAGTGAAGCCGTCAAGGCCGATGACCATGTGTCCCTGTTGATGCAGGATGTTGGTGAGCCAGCCGTTGCCACAGCCCACATCTAGGATCATCAGAGGTCGATCGGCCTCCTCCAAGGCATGCACCAAGCGACGGGCACCGCGTGCCCGTATCCGCCATTCATCGGCATTCCAGAGGGCATCCCCGTTCGGCAGCGCCCTTACCTCCTCATCCGTAAGGATGCGTCGCTCGGCATCGCGCACCTGGCCATACAGGTCGGCGAACAACGAAGGCCCGGAAAAGACCCGGACGCCGTTCTCCAGCGGTGCGGCTTCCAGCCAATTGTTCGATGCGTTGGCATTCATGGCATCTTGCGCAAGGTGATCACGAAGTGATCGCCGCAGTTGCGGATGATGGGCCAGCCAGCCAGCCTGTCCTCGATCCGTTCCAGGGATCGGAAGATACGTGGCCGCTTCTTCATGAAGTCAAGCTGGTGCGGCGGCGGAACGAAGAAGGATAAGGCGCGTTGGGCGATCACACGATACCCCGGTCCGAGATGGCGGCGGACATGGGCGGGGCCGTAATAGTGACAGGTGAAGTCGTGTCCTTCCACCACGGCTTCCGCACCGCCTCGCCTCCAGCGACGCCGGGCCAGCTTGAAGTTCCCTTCAACGCGGCGAGCAGTTCCCATGGGCTGAAGCGCGGCATGATCACCAGGGTGCAGGTGCCGTTCGGAAGCAGCACCCGATCGATGCCTCGGAGCACCTCATCAAGGTGAGCCGTGCAGTTCAGGCCGCCGAAGTTGCTGAACACGTGGTGGAAACGCCGGTCGCCGAGCCGCTCGAGATCGAGGAATGAACAGTGCATCACGTCCAACGGAAGCTTCGGTTCTGCCGCTTGTTTCAAGCGCAGTTGTTCGATCATGCCCGGTGCCGCATCGGTGGCCAGCACCTGCATGCCCTGCGCGGCAAAGAAGCAGCTGTCGATCCCCGTGCCGGCGTTCAGCTCGAGCAGCGTGTCGCCCGGCCGCATGGTGGCCAGGGCCTGTATCCGCACCCGATCGCGCACCCAGGCGATCAATGGATTGGCGGCATCGATCCGATCGAACGCGCCGGCCTGCGCGGAGAACGCCGTGGTGGCTTCCGTGCTCATGCTGCGTTCGCCATCCGCCGGATCCGCATCTTCTCGATCAGGGTGGCCGGCACATAGTACAGGATCGACAGCATCCGACGGACCGCGAATCCGTGTCCTTTCATTGCTTGAGAGAAGGCCTCAAGGCCCTGTTTGCGGCGATAGCGCTTGTGCACATAGCGATGCAATCGCTTGTAATACGCTGGACGCTGGCGGTTCCGGAACATCATGGCCAGGTCGTCACTGTCCGTCCAGTTCGCCTTGTCCACCAGGTCGGCCTTCACCTTCTCATGGAAGAGCGTTCCAGGAAGCGGGTAGGAGATGGACACGCCGATATCATCGGGCATCAAATCCTCCACCATCTCGATGGTTCGTTGCACGTCGGTCTCCGTCTCTCCCAGGTAACCGAACTGCAGGAAGAAGCCGACCCGTACCCCTTTGGAACGAAGCAGTCGCGTGGCCTCGGCGATCTGCTCCACGGTGGTGCCCTTGTCCATGGCATCAAGGATCCGCTGGCTGCCGCTCTCGGCGCCCACCCATACCTCCTCCAGGCCGCTGTCAACGAGCGCATCGATGGTGTCCGCTTCCAACAGGAGGTCCACCCGGCTTTGGATCTTGTACGGGATGTGCAGGCGCTTTTCCCGGAGCAGATCGCGGAAACGTTGCACCCAGCCCGGCTTCAAGCCGAAGATGTCATCAGCGAACCAGATGTGGTCGGGCCGATGCCGAAGCAGCAGTTCCATCTCGCGCACCACATGTTCGGGCGAGCGGCTGTTGTACCGATTCCCGTAGATCGGTTTCGCGCACCAGTTGCACTTGAAGGGACAGCCGCGGGTGGTGGCCAGGTTCAGGGAGAAGCGGCCATGGGCTTGTTGTTGGATCGTTCGGTATGGTTCGAGATCGATCAGGTCCCACGCGGGGAGCGGAAGGGCATCAAGGTCACGCAATACCGCGCGCTTCGGTGTGGTGCGCAGGGTCCCTTCATCCAGGTGGGCGATACCGGCTACATCCGTATGTGATGCACCGTCCTCCCAACGCCGCATGAGATCCAGTAGCGCAGGTTCCCCTTCGCCGAGCAGGACCACATCCGCACCGGCGCGCAGGTACTCCTCCGCATGGTCCGTTGCATCCGAGCCGTTCACCACGACACGGCAACCCGATCGCTTCGCCATACCGATCATGTGGAAGACGGCCTCCCGCATCACCGTGAGGCACATCTTCGTCAGATAGTTGAATCCATCGTCGTAGAACACGACCACCTCCGGTCGTTGTTCATCGATCGCCGCCTGCAAGGGTTCCGGACCATGCGAAAGGCCCGTGTCGTGCACCCGTACCGTGTGACCCGCCTCGCGCAACACGGCAGCGGCGAGCAAGGTGCCCATTGGCGGGTATGGTCGGCCATCAGCCCATTGCTTCGGGTCGAGGCGGTAGAAATAGCCGTGGGTGACGAGGACCTCGGCCATGGTTCAATTATCGTTGAAGCCAGCGCGTTGTTCGAGCTTCGCGATGCGTGCTTCGAAGCCACTGAGCACCCGTTCCTGGAAATTGCGCGGATGATGCTTGCTCACATAGGTCCGCGTGCGTAAGGCCAGTTCGAAAGTGCGTGCATCGAGGTGGTCGAACTTCCGTTTCCAGAAGCGCCATGTGAGGTTCATGGCACCCTGGTCCAGCCATGTCCCGAGTCGCCCATTCATCAAAGCTTCAAGTTGGCGCTTGGATCTGCCGCGTCCGATGCTCAGCTCTCTGCTTGCCGGCCGGGCCATGTTGGGATACATGTTGAACGCCCAGGCGTTGCGTGCGAAGAAGGCCTCCGTGGTGCCGTTGCCGTACATCGGGATCAGGGTCACGACCTCGGTGGCGGTGAAACGGTTCCGGTCCTCCACGGCGAGGTGCTCCGAATCCAGGAAATAATTCACGCAGAAGTCGCGGCGGCTGTTCAGCAGGAAGACTTTCTTGTAGAGGATGAGGAGCGTGCGTGCCACCCACAGTCGGCCCGGTGTCGTCACCACGAAGAAGTCGATGTCACCATCCTCCGCCAGGACCCCCTTGCTGAGGCTGCCACTGATGAAGACGGCACGAACGAATGGGAAGCGTGCGATCCTGCGGGCCATCAATGTGGCCTTGGGCATGCGGGTGCGGGCGCGACGTTCACTCTGTAGACGCTCTTCGGTGCGTACCTCCGCCTGCTCCAATGCCCAATAGGCACCCGATCGCTGGATCAGTCCCAAGGCCTGCAGGTGCTGCAAGGTGGCCGATATCCGCGATGGGTCCTTCGCAAGTTGCGGCAGATAGCGGAAGATCTCGTCACTGCGGAGCGGATGGGCGAACACGTCGAAATAGGCGAGCACGCGCAGGACCGCCTGTTCGACCGACCTTTCTTCCTTGGTCCGGGTGCCGGGTGGCGATGTGGGAGAGGCAGGTCTGCTGTCCATTGCCTGAGTGACGGTTCCGACGACCTGATCGTGGTCCGAAGGGTTCGCCTATTACACGGAAAGGCGATGAAACGGGACGAATGGCCGACGGAACGGGCTACTCTTCCGTAGCCATGTACATCTTCTTGATCCGCATGAGCGGTCCGGGGCAATGGCTGCCATGGCAGTTCGCACAGCCTTGTACCAACGCATTGTAGGCCTGCTGCCGTTTGGCGGGTTGCACCTTGTAGAGCTCGTCCAGCTTCAATTGGTAGTCCTTCGCGAAGGTCGGGAAGGTGATCGGGTCGATGTGCATCCCCTTGGTCGGTTCGGCCTGCATAAGACCTTTGAACTCCTTCGGATAGGCGGGCAGACCATCACCGCGGGACAAGGCGGCCTTCACGGAATCGGCATGAGCCGCCATATGGCGCATCATCAAGGCGAGTTCACTGGGGGGCGTCAATTCCTGTCCGGCTTCAGCGGGCGTTCGCTCTCCGCTCATGAAGCAGCCGGCCAGTGCCGCGATCACGAGGAAGAGGTGTGAGTTCAGGGCGATCATACGTGCAAAGTAAACCAGCCCTGACACAATGGCCGTGCCGATCGCGTGGGTCCGGTCTTTGATCGATGCCCTCCATGCAGGTGATGGATCCCTCAAGACCCGGCCAGGGCGAGCGCAAGCTGGGTACGGCGGCGGTCATCCCGGCGGTGATCGCCCTCGTTCTCTGGTGTGTGTACCTGTTGGATGCGGGGCTTCAGCTCGAGCTTTTCCAGTACGGGATCTACCCGCGCACCTTGCATGGTCTGCCTGGGATCATCTTTTCCCCTTTCATCCATGGCGATGTTGAACATGTGTTGAACAACTCGATCCCTGTCGTGGTGCTTGGGACGGCGCTCATGTACTTCTTCCCACAACTCGCAGGCCGTGTGTTCCTCTATTCCTGGCTGGTGAGCGGGCTCGGGGTATGGCTCAGTGCACGGGCCAGCTATCACATCGGTGCAAGCGGTGTCGTCTATGGCCTTGCCGCCTTCCTGTTCACCACCGGCGTGCTGCGCAAGCAGCGGATGTTGATGGGCCTGTCCCTGCTCGTCGTCTTCCTCTATGGAAGCATGCTATGGGGTGTGGTGCCACTGTTCCCCAAGATCAGCTGGGAGAGCCATTTCTGGGGTGCGGCCGCAGGCGTGGTCATGGCCTTCGCGTATCGCCGGATCCCATCCGTGGTGCGTGATCCGCGTGAGATCGTCTGGCCCGATGAGGAAGAGGAGGAGGGACCGCCCGCGGAGGTGACCGATGCAGCGGAGATGGACGAACAAGGTACAGGCTCGTGGCGAACCAGCCACAGCTGGCAACGCTTCGACCCGGAGGAACCGGCGGAACGATGAAGGGGTGCGCCTATTCGCCTTTCATGGCGGCGAGTTCCTGGCCGCCACCCATCAACTTCAGCAGGCCACCGTCCATCTTGAAGCCATCGACGCGCTTCAAGGCGCTGAGGAAAGCGGTCTCCGTGGCCATGGTGTTCGCGCAATATTTCTTCGTCGAGCCGACCCCGCCGGGGAAGGAGAGCTTGTCGCCCTCCAGGGCGAAGGAGCCCATCAATTGATTGCAGCCACCGTTGCCCTCCAGGGTATTGCCGTCCTTCATGAGCTTCAACCATGGGGAGGGCAGGCCATCCGGCATGCTGATCGCGTTCTCCCCAAGCGACTGCAACACCCACTTGGTGTCGAGGACGTTCGCCATGCCGGTAACACCAGCCTGATCAGTATTGCACTTCTCGGCGCTCAACGTGACGAAGAGGAGGGTGGCGATCAGGAGCTGTTTCATCGCATCAATTGTTCAGCATCACCGGCATCACCAGCATCAGCACGTCCTCACCGGCTTCACCTGGTTCACCGGGAAGCAGGATACCCGCCCGGTTCGGGGCGCTCATCTCCAGCACCACATGTTCCGCGCTGATGTTGTTCAGCATGTCCATCAGGAAGCGGGAGTTGAAGCCGATGGTGATCTCATCGCCTTCATAAGAGCAGGTGAGCTTCTCGTTGGCCTCGTTCGCGAAGTCGAGGTCCTCGGCGCTCACGGTCAGCTGGCTGCCATTGATGTGCAGGCGTACCTGGTGCGTGGTCTTGTTCGCGAAGATGGACACCCGGCGGATCGAGCTCAGGAAGGCAGCACGGTCGATGGTGAGCTTGTTCGGGTTGGTCTTCGGGATCACCGCCTCATAGTTCGGGTATTTGCCGTCGATCAGGCGGCACACGAGCAGCGTGTTGTCGAAGCGGAAGGCGGCGTTGTTCTCGTTGAACTCGATGGTCACCTCCGCGTTGGTACCTGCCAGGGTGTTCTTCAGCAGGTTCAGCGGCTTCTTGGGCACGATGAAGGAGGCGGCCTTCGGAGCTTGAAGATCGGTGCGCTTGTACCGCACGAGCTTGTGTGCATCCGTGGCCACGAAACGCACGTCCTCTTCAGCGAATTCGAAGAGGATACCGCTCATCACCGGGCGCAGGTCATCGTTGCCGGTGGCGAAGATGGTCTTGTTGATGGCCGTGGCCAGGGTGCCGGCCGGGAGGCTCATCTTGGCAGCGTCCTCCAACTGCGGGCTGCGCGGGAATTCGGTCCCGTTGAAGCCGGTCATCTTGTACTTGCCCTGGTCGCTGTTGATCTCCACCCCGAAGTGCTTGCCGTCGATGCTGAAGGTGAGGGGCTGCTCGGGGAAGGCTTTCAGGGTATCCAGCAGCAGGCGCGCCGGGATGGCCACCGTACCCTTGTCCTTGGCCTCTACGGGAAGTGAGGCGGTGATCGTGGTCTCCAGGTCGCTGGCGGTCACGGTCAGTTGCTTTCCATCGATCTCGAAGAGGAAATTGTCCAGGATCGGGAGCGTATTGCTGCTGGCGAGCACACCTTGGAGAAGCTGCAGTTGCTTGAGCAGGGCGGTGCTGGATACGATGAATTTCATCGGTTGATGAAGGCGTTTTTTGAAGTGGGCCAAAGTTAGCCGGGGCCATTTCCGGCCTCGGGCACACTTATCAACAGCCAGGCCGGGTTATCCACAGGACCAGGCGCTCACGGCCGGAACGCCGAAATGGGCTGGAAGAGCCGCTCGAAGGCCGGGCGCTGCATCTGAACGTGCAGGGTATCCTGGATCAAGGCGTCCATGTAAGTCGGGTCGTAGAGCGGACGCGGCATGCCGAAGGGTGGCTCCTCGCCTTGGTATGCCCTGAACCAGAAGCGCCCGTCCGTGGCCGTGCCATCGCGGGTGGTGATGCGCATGATCAGGTTCGGCGTGGTCTTCAGCAGCGAGTCGCGCTTCGCAGGTGCCCAACGCTCGATCTTCTCGAAGTTCGTCTGTTTGAGCGGAAGGATGGCCCCATGCACCAGCACCGTATCGAAGGGTACGGGACGCCCGAGATGGTCTTTCAGTGAGAAGCGACCGTCCTCACCCTGTTCGATCAGATATCCGTTGGCAGGAGCTGCCGGCGTTTCCACCTTCACCGATGCTATATCCCGCATGTCCGCCACCTTGAAGAAGTCCGAGCTGCGGAAGTGGTCCAGATCCGTGTGGAAACGGGTGGTGAGGATGCCGGTGAACCCACCCATGCCCATGATGAAGGGTGCATTGCTCCGACCGATGCCCGGCTTCTCGAGTAGCATGAAGGTGCCGAAGTGGTCCTGCGTGCCATGGCCCACGATCCAGATCTTGGATGGCTTGTCGCCGCCCTCATAGATCTCCACGCGCTTGGCGGTGGAAGCCATCACGCGAAGGGTCTTCGGCTGCAGCGACTTCGGCACCGGGCTCTTCACCTCGACCCGCTTGAAGGTCTTCAACAGCAGGTCCACCTCGTGCTGCTTCACTTGGAAGATGTCGTTCATCACCCAGCCTTCGGGTGTACGCCGCAGGTCCACACTGGCGCCGCCCTTGGTGTCGGCCATGAAGATCCGCGTGACCCCGGCCGTATCCGGTACGGCGAAGTCGCTCAACGGTCGGTCCAGGGTGGTGGGCGCATCGTTGCGCATGAGCCACCAGGCCGCACCACCGAGCAGGATCACGACAAGAAGCAGGAGGAGGCGGCGGTTCATGTGTTGCGGAGTGCTTGACGCCGGCGCCAGGCCTGGAATGCCAGACCGAGCAACACGGCGATGATCACCGGAAGGGCGGTGTTGAACAACTGCCAGCGCGACCGGTCCACCACGATGCGTTCCGGGTCCAACTGGCGCAGGGTGATGGCGCGCGAGCGGATGCTGATCAAACTGCGGTCATCGAGCAGGTAGTTCATAGCATTCACGATGAACTCGCGGTTCCCGTAGATCTTGGCGTTGGCATAGCGGTCGAAGCCGAGTGTGAAGTACATGCCCTTCGTATTGTCCACACGGTTGCCGATCACGTCGCCATCGGCCACCATGATCTGGGCCGTGTGTGCACCTTTCTCGCGGTAACCCACGCTCGGGTCCTTGATGAATTCCTGGGGAAGGCGGTCGGAGAAGGCGGAACGGAAGCGACCCTCCACCAGCACGGCCATGGGCATGTGCGGTGTGCTCTGCCGGTCGAACGGCGGCGGTACTTCCACGATGTTCAGGCTCACCCGCACCGGGTTGCGTTGCGCCAGGGAAGCGGGTGAACTCGTGAGCAGGATGGTCTTCTTCACACTGTCGGTTCCCACCGTATCGATGCTGCTGGCGAAGCGCAGGTGCACCGGATCGATGTTGCTCACGATGGGGTGGGTGCTCTGCGGGATCAATACCGGCTCGAAGTACCAGGGGAAGCGCTCCAATTTGCGCTGGTTACCGTAAGGCTGGGTGTACAGCTCAATAGGTGCACAGCTGCGGTCCAGAACGAGGTCCTTGTTCAGCCGCACGCCGTAGTTGAAGAAGAGGTCGTCCAGACCGAGCTCGTTCGCCACTGCGATGGAGAACTGGTTCTGGCGCAGGCTGTCCAGGTTGGCGTTCATCGGGTCGATGAGCCAGAGCGCCTTGCCACCGTTCATGATGAACTGGTCCAGGATGTAGGCGCATCGCGGACTGAAGGCACTATCCGGCTTCGCCACGATGATGGCGTCATAGTCGTTCAGCCGGTAGCGCATGTCCGGAACCGTGTGGCTCAACGCGTCCAGCTGCTCATCCAGCTTCACCCGCTTCACATCGTACAGTTCGTTCAACGCGTTGGTGATGTCCGCCACCTCCATGTCGCGCAGTTCGCCGTGGCCTTCCAGGAAGGCGATCTTCGCGCGTTCACGTTGTGTGCTCTGGCGGAAGGCGCTGGCCAGCTCATACTCCAGGTTGTTGATGGAGCGGTTCACGATGTCCGCGTCCGGCGTGCGCAACTGGGTCTTCAGCAATTGCACCGGCACCGTCTTGTCGCGATAGGTCACCAGCGCACCGGGGAAGACGATCCGCTCGCTGAACGACTCCTTGTCGCGCATGCGGATGCTGCTGTATTGGAGCCCTTCCTTCTGCAACTGGTCGTAGGTCTCCTTGCGTGTCTTCTCGTCGGTGCTGGCGCTCGGGTCGATGAAGCTGTACTGCACCTTGTTTGGCTGCACCACGCGCATCTCGTCGAGCAATTCGCGAATGGAACGGGAGAAGCGCTGCAGATCGGCTGGCAGTTCGCCGGTGAGGTAGACCTTCACGTACACCACGTCGGGCAGTTCCTCCAACATCTGCTTGGTGGAAGGTGTCAACGTGTAGCGCTTCTCGTCGGTCAGGTCCGCGCGCAGGCGGGCGAAGGATCCGATGAAGAGCACAAGGCCCACGATGGCCAGGCCCAGCAGGAGCTCGAACAGGTCGTTGGTCCGTGTGCTGCGTTTCATGCTACCAACGCCGGCTTTGGAGCGCGGTGCGCGTGAACAACAGGAAGACCGTGATGGTCCCGAGGAAGTAGAGCACGTCGCGCAGGTCCACGACTCCGCGGCTCAGGCTCGCATAATGCTCCTGGATGCCGATGGACTTGATCGGTCCTTCAAGCACCCCGAAGGCATCGAAACTCGCGATCAGGTCGAAGCCCAGGTACAGGAAGAAGCAGAGGAAGACCGCGATCATGAAGGCCACCACCTGGTTGTCCGTGATGGAGGAGGCGAAGACGCCGATCGCACCGAAGCAGCAGGCCAGCAGCAGCAGCCCGATGTAGGAACCGATGATCCCGCCGGTATCCAGATTGCCCTTGGGCATGGCCAGTTCGTTCAGACTGTACCAGTAGACCAGGGTGGGCAGCAGGGCGAAGAAGATGAGGATGACGGCCGCGATGTACTTGGCCAGCACGAGCTGCAGCTCGGTGAGCGGTTTGGTCAGCAGCAGTTCAATGGTGCCCGTGCGTCGTTCCTCGCTGAAGCTCCGCATGGTCACCGCTGGCACAAGGAAGAGGAAGACCCACGGTGCGATGAAGAAGAGGGGCGAGAGGTCCGCGTAGCCGGTATCGAGGATGTTGTTCGGGAACACCCACAGGAAGAGGCCGGTGAGCAGCAGGAAGACCACCACCACCACCTGGCCGATCAAGGAGCCCAAGAAGCCCCGTACTTCCTTCAGGATAAGGACACGCATCGCGAAAGCGGGCGCCAAGATAGCGGTGGCGGATAGGAGAGGCGGTACCGTTCCCCGGTCCACCGGCCATGTGCGCTAGAACTCGATCACCGACTTGCGGCGCCCACGCACGGGCTTCTTCGGGATCTTCTCCTCGTCCGTGTTGCAGTAGTTGCGTACGATGAACTTGGAGTCGCTCTCGCCCAGGCGCGCGGCCTCCCGCCAGCTCTCACAGGCCATTTCTTTGTTCTTCAGCGCGTAGTAGCAGTCGGCCCGGTAGTAGAGCGCATCCTTCAAGGATTCATCCTCCGCATCGATCACCTTGGTGAAGTTGTTGATCGCCTCCTGGTAGCGTCCCGTTTCGAACTGCAGCACAGCCAGGCTCATCAGGCCATCGGCTATGCCGGGCTTCAGGTTCAACGCGGCCTCCAGGTCCAGGATGCCCGCCTCCTCCTTGAAGAGTTCACCTTTCACCACGCCGCGCAGGAAGAGGGCATCTGCGTTGTTCGGTCGCAGGTCCAGACAGCGTTCCAGGTCGCGCAGGGCGCCTTCGTTGTTCCGGCCCAGGTAATTGGCGCAGGCCCGGTTGTACCACGCGTCGGGATCCTGGTCGTCCAGGTCGATGGCCCGATCGATGTCGCGCATGGCCTCCTTCACCCGCTGTTCGGTGATGTGCACCGCCGACCGGCTCACGAACAGCCGGGCGTTGTCCGGTTCCACCTTCTCCGCCTTCACATAATCCATCAAGGCGCCGTGCATGTCCTGCTGCCGTTGCTTGATGTCGCCGCGCAGCTTGTAGCCGCCGGGAATGGAGGGGTCCAGGCCGATGGCGCTATCGGCATGGGCAAGGGCCACCACCAGCTC
>JAGQVR010000006.1:0-12840 GCA_020437875.1 Flavobacteriales bacterium | reverse complement strand
GAGAGCAGCACCGGCAGTGCGGCCACACAGGCGGTCAGGGAGCGCAACATGGTCCGAAGATCGGACAAAGACCGGACCGTTCGCCGTTGAAGGTGGCCGGATCCCGATCCACGAACGACGAAAGCCGCGATCGGGCGGATATCAGGGCAGATGGTGCTCCCGTTCCACGCTCCAGGCTTCGGCAGGTGCGGCGAAGAGGGCCTTCACCGTGGGCCAGACCTCGGCGAATACCCGGGAGAGCCGGTAATTCTCCAGATCTGCCGGACCGTCCCAATGGCTGTATGTGAAGAAGACGCGCGGATCGTCCACGTCATGCAGCAGCTCCAGGTGCCGGCAGCCCGGGAAGGAGCGGATGCGCGGTTTCCAGCTCTCGAAGTGCTCCTGGAAACGCCCGATCTCCTCGGGTCGGAAGGTCATCTTGACGATACGGACGATCATGGTTCTCTGCTTCTTCTTCGGAAAGGTGGCGGTCAGTTCCTGCTCCGCTCACCGAACTCGATGCGCACGGTGTCCTCCTGGTGCACACCGAAGAGCCGGGCCGCACCACCACCAAAGCCCTCCACGCCCTTGTTCACCGCGATCTCCAGCAGGCCGGTGGCGTTGAAGAAGGCCACGCGTTCGCCTTGCGGCACATCACCATAGGAATCATGCAGGTTCAGGATGTCGTCCTCCCGATGACCGAAACCGATGCGGAAGGAGCGCCCCTTGCACACATCATCGAATAACTGCTTGCGCACGTTGGTCACCAGGTTGCCGTAGCTGTCGATATACACGACCTTGCCCCGGATGCTCGTGGGGTCTACCGCTGGCTTGAACCCGATCAGTTCCTTCACGCGGGCCACCTTCCGACCGATGACATCCACGGTTCCGCCGCGCGCCAGGTGGCAGGCTGCCTTCACGAACACACTGCGGGTGGGAAAGGCCGCGTGGTCGTTATCCAGCTTCATGGTCAGCTCGAAGGCCTCGTGCGGCATGCCTTCGAACAGCAGCGAGAAGATGCCATTGTCCGCACCGATGAAGTAATGGCCGTCATGCCGCACCACGAGGTGGGGGGTCTGGCCATCGGCTTCCGGGTTCACTCCGATGATGTGGATGGTACCACGCGGGAACTCCGGATACGCTTGGCGCAGCACGAAGGCCGCCTGGGCGCTGTCGAAGGGCTTGATCCCGTGGCTGATGTCCACGATGCGCGCCTCGGGGTACTGGGTCCAGATCGCACCCTTCACCGTGGCCACATAATGGTCCCGCAGGCCCATGTCGGTGGTGAGGGTGATGATGGACATGGCACTGCGGAGCGAAGGCAACATCTACCTTCGGCGTCCAAAACTATCCCGGCACGGAAAGGGGTTCGGGCGGAAGAAATCAACGATCGAAAGTTACTTTGATAGAGAAGCTGATCACGATCACCGGGGTGGACCCCGTTGAGGTCCTGGGTGCCAACGATGCCAACCTGCGGATCATCCGCGGGCATTTCCCCAAGCTCAGCATCATCGCCCGCGGCGACACGCTCAAGTTGAGCGGGACGGAGAACGACATCACGCAGTTCGAGGAGCGTTTCAAACAGCTTTTGGAACATGCCGCCCGTTACAACGAGCTCCCACGCAAGGTGCTCGATGACATCATGGGCACGCATGCCAGCCCCGGCGAACGCGAGAATCCCGACGAGGCCGATGTTTTGGTGTACGGCAACGCAGGCCTGCGGGTGAAGGCGCGCACCCCCAACCAGGAGCGATTGGTGGAGGCGGTCGCGGCCAACGACATGGTCTTCGCGATCGGCCCTGCTGGAACGGGGAAGACGTACACCGCCGTGGCGCTCGCCGTGAAGGCGCTGAAGGAGCGCAAGGTGCGCCGCATCGTGCTCACACGACCGGCCGTGGAAGCAGGGGAGAACCTCGGTTTCCTGCCGGGCGACCTGCGCGAGAAGCTCGATCCATACCTGCAACCGCTCTACGACGCCCTGCGGGAGATGATCCCCGCCTCCAAGCTCGCCGACCACCTGGACGAGGGCGTGATCCAGATCGCCCCGCTCGCCTTCATGCGCGGTCGCACGCTCGATCATGCCTTCGTCATCCTGGACGAGGCCCAGAACGCCACGCTCACCCAGCTGAAGATGTTCCTCACCCGCATGGGGCGCAATGCCAAGTTCGTGATCACCGGCGATGCCACCCAGGTGGACCTGCCCGACCGGCAGCCGAGCGGCCTGCTTCCCGTGGTGAACATGCTGCGCAACGTGGAAGGCGTGGCGGTGGTGGAGCTCGATGAGAAGGATGTGATCCGTCACGAGCTCGTGACCAAGGTGCTCAAGGCCTTCCGCGAATTGGAGGCGAAGAACGAACGGAAGTGATGACCACCATGGACACCACGCTGATGCGCACCGACCTGCACTTGCCCGGTGTCGCATCCATACACCGTGGCAAGGTGCGCGATGTGTACCACCTGGCCGATGGCCGTACGATCCTTGTGGCCACGGACCGGATCAGTGCCTTCGACGTGATCCTGCCACGAGGCATCCCGCACAAGGGACAGGTGCTCACACAGCTGAGCTGGCACATGCTGCAAGCAACGGCGCATGTGGCACCCAACTGGGCCATCGCGACACCGGACCCGAACGTGGTGATCGGCCATACGGCGAAGACCATTCCGGTGGAGATGGTGGTCCGCGGCTACCTGGCCGGTCATGCCTGGCGGCAGTACAAGGCAGGGCACCGTACGCTCTGTGGCGCGGAGATGCCGGATGACCTCCGTGAGAACGACCGTTTCCCCGAGCCGCTGATCACACCGAGCACGAAGGCGGCCGAAGGACACGACGAGGACATCACGCCGAAGGAGATCCTGGGCCGTGGCATCTGTACACCGGCCGAATGGGACACGCTCTGCCGGTATGCGCTTGCGCTCTTTGCCGAAGGGACCCGGCTCGCTCAGGAGCGGGGCCTGATCCTGGTGGACACGAAGTACGAGTTCGGACGCACGGCGGATGGCCGTATCCTGCTGATAGACGAGGTGCATACCCCGGACAGTTCGCGGTATTTCCATGCCGACGGGTATGCGCAGCGGCAGGAGAGGGGTGAGGCCCAGAAGCAGTTGAGCAAGGAGTTCGTTCGGGAATGGCTCATCGCGCATGACTTCATGGGTCGGGAAGGCCAGCAGGTGCCTGTGATGGACGATGCCTTCGTGCGCAGCGTCACCGAGCGCTACACGGAACTCTACGAACGGATCACAGGGCTCCGGTTCGTGCCTGCACCTGCGGGCGACATGAACGCGCGTGTGCGGGAGGCGCTGCGTACATACCTCTCCTGATCCGTGAGGGTCACCGATGGAATAACGCTGCGGTCGCCGGGCGTGTCTTCGTCTTCGGTAGTCCGCGACCTCCGGTGAAGAGACCGTAGAGGACCGGTACGTGCCGTGTGAGCCATGCTGCCGCGCTGAAGCAGATGATCATGGTCACGATCGGGGCCACGACATAGATGGTCAGCGAGGGCAATGGGCCTTCACCCAGAAGCAGGAACAAGCTCTTCTTCACCACGGTGATCATGGGTTCGTGCGCGGCATAGAGGAAAAAGGAAAAGGCTGTCAGCGGGTAGAGCCGGGACCTCCGGATATCGTCATCTCCAACGATCAGGTCGTACCAGACCCATACCGCCGCCAGGCCCAGCACTGTTGAAAGCTTGTGCAGTACGCGGACCACGTCGGCATCGGCCGAGTTCGTCAGCACCACCACCGTCTTCACTGCCAACAGGGCCAGCCAACCACCTACCAGGGATCGTCGCTGGCCATTCGTGAGCGTTGGGAATTCACTCGGTCCGCGCATGAACAACCACGCGCCGGCGAGGTAGAAGGGCAGCGATTCGTTCGCGAGCACCACCAGATCGATCTCGAACCACCAGGTGATGGCGGCGGGGAGAAGCACCCAGGCCCCCACACGTCGGATGAGGAACATGAACAGCGGGCTCAGGGCGAAGAGCACCATCAGATCACGCAGGAACCACATCTGGTAGGGTATCGGGTCCAGCAGGATCTTGTTCGCCACCTCAACCGGGGAGAGGCCCCAGACCGGATTGTTCGGGAACAGGTCGCGCGTGGCGTCCGGCCATTGCATCAACAGGTAGAGCAGGAATCCGGTGATCGACCAGAGCAGGTAGGGCAGTGCGATGGTCCGAAGGCGCTTCCGGAATTGCGGAAGGAAGCCGTCACCCGGTCGCAATACAGCGCGGTGGAAGAAGTAGCCTGACAGGATGAAGAACATGGGCACGCGGAACCGTGCAAGCCCCTGGCTGATGAAGTACTGGACGGAGAAGTTGAGCCCGTCCATGGAGAGCACCTGTCCGTGGAAGCTGTTCGTCGGATAGGTGTAGGCATGCACCAGCGTGAGCAATACCATGGTGATCAGGGAGACCACCCGGATCTTGTCACTGAGTCGTGCGTCCATCCGTGCAGGGCAAATGTGGGTGCTCCAGCCCGGAACTCACAATATCGGGCGCCCTACTTTCGAGCCTGTGCCGGTTCATTACCCTCCGTTCCGCTGGTGGCTGCTGCTGCCGGTGGCGATCGCCTTCGCATGGGTGAGCGCGGCCGGTTACCAAGGGCTCAACGGCCAGGATGCGCACGATTATCTGCACCTCGCCGAGACCTGGCGGGCTTGGGCGGGTGGTGATGAGCGGCCGGTCATGGTGGAGCATCCGCATGGCTATCCGATGCTCGGTGCCTTGCTCGGCACGCTGATGGGCACGCTCCTCGCGATGCGCATCATCCCGCTGTTGGCGTGGATGGGGATCGTATGGCTCATGCATCGGGTCCTGCGCCGGACCACGAAGGACGAGCGTGGCCTCGCAGTTTACGTGCTGCTCGGTGTATCCCTGGCCCCGTTCCTCCTGCGCCAGGCCATGACGGTCATGAGCGATGTTCCAGCTTTGTTCCTGATCGTGGCGGCGTTCGCCTCGTACATCCGATGGCGGGAAGCCGGTGGGTCACGGATGCTCCTCTGGATGTCCATCGCGCTCGGTGCGTGCCTGACGATACGGACCGCGGCCGCACCGGTGGTGATCACCATGGTCCTGCTCATGGTCTTCGACTTGATGCAGAGGTGGGCAGGGCCGCGCACCACCCGTATCCTGTTGGTCCTCTTCGCTATCGCCGTCGTGATCACCGGGTGGGTCCTGCGGTCCAAGGCCATGTTGCACGATGGTCCGCTCGCGGAGTGGAGTCCGCTCAACTGGTTCCGTCGTGAACTCCGTTCGGATGACGGTGTCCTGAGCTACACCTTGCCGAACCTGGTCTACGTGGCCACCACCGTCGTTCATCCTGGGCAGTTCCCACTTGGCATCATACTCCTTCCGTTCTTCCGGAAGACGCATTTGAACGACCCGCTGGTCAGGCCCGCGACGATCATACTGCTTGCATACCTGCTATTCGTGGCCGGTCTGCCGTTCCAGAACGATCGCGTGCTTTTGGTGGCACAGCCCTTCGTCGTGATCGCTTTCCACAGGGCCTTTGCCGAGGCGTGGTCCTGGATCCAGCAGCGTGGACTGTTCCGCCAGGCCTTCGTCATCGGGATCGCCGGTATCGAGGCAGCGCTCTTCGTTCGGGCCATGCTTCCCTTCATCCGGCAGGCAGAGGTGGAGCGAGAGGTGGCAGCGACCGCCTGTGGCTTCGGACCTGCACGCATCTATACCCACGGCATGGGCGCAGCGTTCCTCACGTATTGCCCAGGTGTGCCGGTGACCGAACTGTGGTATTCGGAGATCGATCACTTCGATCCCGGCGCCTTCATCGTGGTAAGGCCGGAAGATCTCACGCGCCAATGGCAGGGACTCCCACCGGCGACGAACTGGAATGCCTTGCTGGGCGCCGGCGCCTTTCCGGTTCTTCAACGACCGGATGGCTGGCTGATCGCCCGTCTACCCTGATACCTCCTCCTTCCCCAAGCGAAGTCGTAACACGTTCTGGAGGTCGGTAAGGATGGCTGCTTTGTACGGATCCTGTTCGGCGAACGCATCATGTTCCAAACGACGCAGGGCGGCACGGGCCTCCTTCTCCGACCAGAATTCCTGGTTCTCGATCACGGTGAGGCATTCGAAGGATTCGGCCGCCGTGCCGGAAAGGGCGATGTCCACGAAGGTCTCCAGCCGTCCACGCACATCGATCCCCGCGTTCCAGAAGGTACTTAGAACGGTGGCCTTGATCCCGGCGAACTCAGCATCCTCCAACGCGGCGAAGAGCGCCTCGTCCGCCTGCGCGGCCTTCACCTGGAAGAGCAGCTGCGTGATGCGCTGCTGAACGGAGGGGGAACTGTTGTTCGCCAGGGCGACCAGCAGCGGACGAATGGCGCGTGCATCGCCCTCGGCATCGATCCGTGTGATCGCAGCGAGCACCTCCTCATCATCCTTGCTCAACAAGGAGGCGAACGCGAGGTCCATGCGTCTGGCCTTTTCAGTGGACTTGGGGGTTGCCATGGGGCCGCGAAGGTAGGGCCAGAGCATGCCGGGATCAGAGACGCATGTAGGTGCGACGACCCGGCCGGCGTTTGAACTTGTACGAGACCTCCAGGTTGAAATAGCTGAAGGAGTCCAGCAGGCCGGGATTGCCACGGCGGCTCGTCTTGATGTCGTCATTGTCGCCGACGGTACCCCATCCTGTGGGATCGCTGATATAACGTGCCAGCGTACGGTCCCGGTCGCTCTCGTACAGCGCATCGATCTGTTCGTAGGTGGCGTACAGGTCGCTCACATCATCCAGTTCGTCCGTTGTGAACATGTAGTAGCAGTACTCGACACCCACGCTCAGCTGCTTCGTGAGCATGTAGCGGAGGCCCACCCCCATGGGGATCCCGACATGCCATGCCTTGAAATCGCGGGGCTTGCCCAGGTCCGTGTCCGTCCGGCTCGTTTCGGTGAGCCAGCTACCCAGATCGGTCTCGTACTTGCCATCGCGTTCGATCACGGCCGCGTTGGGTGTACCACGCGGTGCGTCGCGGATGGTGCCATCGGACCAGAAATAGTAGCGGTTCTCCGGATCCACCGTGCCTCGGAAGAGGTCGGCCTTCGGTCGGCCGTGGTAGATGCCGAGGCCGAGATGGAAGAACATGAAGAAGCGCTGCTGGAAGAGCGGCGTGTACGGCTCACGATAGGCGTTGAGTACAAGGTGGCCGGATGCACCGAGCAGATCGTTCCGGAAGCTCAATCCGCGCCGGAAGTTCTTCAACTCCGTGGTGGGCACGTTCCGCATGGGGGCCGTTTCATCGTAGCCGATCCGGAACCAGCTCAGGCGGACCTCCGTGGTCAATGATCGTGTCACATACCGCCTTTTGTTGTTCAGGAAGTCGCGGAAAGTGATCTGCATGCCCGGACGTGCGCTGTTCCACTGCACGGGGCCATCGATGTTGCCAAGGTCCCCGTAATAATGGGTCATGCCGGTGGCCAGCCCGATCTCCAGGTTGCGTTGCGCAGTGGCAAGCACCGTGAGCAGGAGCGAGGTGATGAGGAGTAACGGCCGGACCATGGTTCGCAGCCTCTAAAATATGATGATCAGACGCGGAGGTGGGCATTGGTTGCCCGATCGACCGGTCAGGACAGTTTCGCAGGACGCTCCCCGAAGATGGCCGTACCGATCCGGACAAGCGTGCTGCCGGCCGTGATGGCGAGCGCTGCGTCACCGCTCATTCCCATGCTCAAGGTGTCAAAGTCAGGGCTGCCTACCACGGGGCGAAGCCGCTGGAAGAGCGCCGCGAGGACTGCGAATTCCAAGCTTACCACGGCATCATCATCCGTGTTCGTGGCCATGCCCATCAGACCCCGGATGCGCACATGTGGCCATCTCCACGGTGTATCGAATAGTTCAAGCAATTCCTCCGCGCTGAAGCCATGCTTGGTGTCCTCCTGCGCGATGTGTACCTGCAACAACACGTTGAGGATCCGTCCGGCCGATGCCGCACGCTTCTCCAGTTCGTCCAATAGCCTGCTGCTGTCGACCCCGTGGATGAGATGGACGAACGGCGCGATCTGCTTCACCTTGTTGCTCTGCAGATGCCCGATGAAATGCCATTCGATATCGGCCGGAAGCCGGCCCTGCTTCTCGCACAGTTCCTGGATATAGTTCTCACCGAAGGCACGATGCCCCAGATCGTACAAGGCCTGGACCTCTTCCACGCTCCGTGTTTTGCTCACGGCCACGAGGGTGACGTTCGATGGGATCGCGCCTCGCACCGTTCCGTAGCGTGCGGCTAGTCCGGCGCGTTCCACCTCCGTCATCATCAGAGGTCCTCCAGGCTATACACGGTGATGCCGCTACGCAACTTCGGCTCGATGTAGGTGCTCTTCGGCGGCATGCGGTCGCCGGCGTCGGCCACGGCCTTCAGCTCCCCGAAGCTCACAGGGCGCAGGTTGAAGGCAACAGCGGCATCGCCGCCCTTCACCAGGCGTTCGAGCTCCTCCGGACCCGAGGTGCCCGGGACGAATCGTACATGCGGGTCCGTACGCAGGTCATGGATGCCGAGCACCGGGTCCAGCACCGCGTCGCTCAGGACCGAGGCATCAAGCCTCTCCGCCGCACTGGCAACCCCGTCCGGGGCAGGCAGGGCGAGGGAGAACCATCCCTGCCGTGTGCACACGTTCACGGTCCCATGTTCCGGAGCGGTGCTCGGCGTCTCCAGGGGGCCCTTCAGATCGCCCACGTTGCTCAGCGCTTCGAGGAACTCGTCCGTCTCCATGCCGTTCAAGCTCGTTACGGCGCGATCGAAGTTGTGGATGTGCAGGTGCTCTTCGGGTACGATGAAGGCAAGGCACCAGGCCTTGGGTGCATCAGCGAAGGCTCCCTTGCTCTCGGCGAGGCGCGCACTGCTGGCCATGCGGTGATGGCCGTCGGCGATGTATAGCGCATCGATACCGGTGAAGCGCTGGCCCAATGCCTCCAGCAGGGCCGGTTCATGGATCGCCCAGAAACGGTGGCGTATCCGGTCCGTGGTGCTGAAGTCGTAGGTCGGCCGCTCGTTCAACACCTCGCTCATGACGGCTTCCAGGCCGTTCCCGGCGGGCGCGGCGAGCAGCACCGGTTCGGCATTGATGCCCGTGGCGTCCAGATAGTCCTTGAAGAGTTCCTCGCGCGCCTGCAAGGTGTGTTCATGCACCTTCACCTTGCCACCCCGGTAGTCGCCGACGGAGACGGCAGCGATCAGGCCACGGGAGAGCAGGCCTTTGCGGCTCTGTTCATAGAGGTAGATGCACGGTCGTTCGTCGCGAACGTACCATCCCTCCCCGATGAACTCGTTCCACTTCCGGCGCACGTTCTGGAAACGATCATGCCGGCTCAGATGTGCGTCGTTCCCATGATCCGGATGGATCACGTGCAGGAAGCTGAACGGGTTGCCCAGCAGCTTCTCGCGCAGCTGGTCATCGGTGTAGGAGACGTAGGAACGGGACCCGACCAGATGGGCCTTGTCCGCTGTGGGACGCCAGGCGCGGAAGGGGCGTATCCGGACCATTCAACCCACGTCCACGGTGGCACGCCAGGAGATGATCTGGTCGGCGAGCTCGTCACCCACACGACCTTGTGCTTCGGCGGTGGCGGCACCGATGTGAGGGGTGAGGCTCAGGTTGGCCTCGGTCAGGAGGTCCTCGCGGGGCTCCGGTTCGCCCACGAACACGTCGAGCGCGGCACCACGGACACGACCATCCTTGATCGCCTTCAACAGGGCGTCCTCATCCACGCTGCCACCACGCGCGGAGTTCACGATCACCACGCCGGGCTTCACAGCAGCCAGTTCAGCCGTCCCCAGCACCGGGCGACCATCCTTCTGCGCGGGCACATGGAGGCTGATGGCATCCGCCGTCGCGAGCAGTTCAGGCATCGACACCATCTTCACCGGCACGCGCACGGTCTGTCCGCCGATCTCCAGCTCGATCGCTTCGGTGGTCGCGCTGTTGTCCACATAGATGACACGCATGCCGCAGCCGAGGGCATAGCGGGCCGTCCATTGCCCGATCCGACCGAAGCCGATCACACCGAGCGTCTTCCCGCGCAGTTCCGAACCCTTCTCGTATTCCTTCTTCAGCTCCTTGAAACGCTTGCGACCTTCGACCGGCATCGTCCGGTTCGCCTTGTGCAGGTTGCGCATCAGGCCGAAGAGATGGGCCATCACCAGTTCCGCCACGCTGATGCTGGAGGAGGCCGGTGTGTTGATCACCGGGATGCCCTTGCCCTTTGCGTAGGCCACATCGATGTTGTCCAGGCCCACACCGCCGCGACCGATCAGCTTCAACGAGGGGCAGGCGTCGATCAACTCACGCCGCACCTTGGTGGCGCTGCGTACGAGCAGTACTTCGATGCCTTCCTTGTTGATGTGTCCGATCAGCTGGTCCTGTGGGACGTGGTCGGTGGTCACTTGGAAGCCTTCCTCCGAAAGGCTGTTCTTGGCTTGGGCGGAGATCCCGTCGTTGGCGTGTACCCTCATGTTCAACCGTTCTTCTTGGAGAATTCCTCCATCACATCCACCAACACTTGTACGCTCTCGATGGGCAATGCGTTGTACATGCTCGCCCGGTAGCCTCCCACGCTGCGATGCCCACGGATCCCACTGATGCCCGCTGCTTTCCATAGGGCGTCGAAGGAGGGCTCCAACGCGGCGTCGGTCATCACGAAGGTGGCGTTCATCATGCTGCGGTCCTCCACGGCCGTCGTTCCCTTGAACATCGGCAGCCGGTCGATCGTGTCGTACAGCAGCTTGGCCTTGGCCGCGTTCCTCCGCTCCATCTCCTTCACACCGCCCTGGTCCTTCATCCATTGCATGGTGAGCATGCTCACATACACGGCATACACGGGGGGCGTGTTGTACATGCTCTCCTTGGCGGCATGGTTCGCCAGGTCCATCATCGGACTCAGCTTCCGCCCCGTCCTTCCCAATTGGGCGGGATCGAAGAGGTAGACCGTGGCGCCCGCGGGCCCCATGTTCTTCTGCGCACCGCCGTAGATCAATGCGAAGTCGGCCACGTTCACCGGACGGCTGAAGATGTCGCTGCTCATGTCGCAGATCAACGGCACCGTGCTCTTCGGGAAGGCCTTGTACTGCGTGCCGAAAATGGTGTTGTTGCTGGTGAAGTGGAAGTAGTCCGCGTCGGCCGGCACCTCGAATCCCTTGGGGATGTAACTGAAGTTCTTGTCCTCGCTGCTCGCCACCACCACGGTCTCACCCGCCAGCTTCGCCTCCTTGATCGCGCGTCCGGCCCATTCACCGGTGTGCACATACGCCGACTTACCGCCCGGTCGCAAGTAGTTCTGCGGGATCATATGGAAGCCCATGCTGGCGCCTCCCCCCAGGAAGACGACCTGGTAGCCCTCCGGTGCTCCGAGCAATTCCTTCACAAGTTGCTGGGCCTTCACCATCACCCCTTCAAAGGGCTTGCTGCGATGGCTCATCTCGATGATCGAGAGACCGGTGTTCTCGAATTCGACGATGGACTCGGCGGCCTTGCGCAACACTTCCTGCGGAAGGATGCAAGGGCCTGCGCTGAAGTTGTGGACATTCACCTTGGTCGCGGTGCTCATTGATTTGATCGGTCGTTTGGTTCAGGCGCGGCAAAGGTAACCGCTGTGTCCGAGGTGGTCGGCGGCCTCGTGTATCCCGCAGTGAAAGCGGCTTAGCGCGACCCCTTGCCGGGCTTCCCGCCTGGAGCGTTGGTCCCGGGTTCGCGCATGTCCAGCTCGGGTCCGAACCACCATTCCCCCTTGTGCCAGAAATAGCCATCGTGGGTCATGTCGGGTCCGTAGAAGGCCCACTGGTCCTTCAGGTCCGGCCGGAAAGGGGACAGGTGATCCATGACGATGGCCTCGATCCCTGGGTCGTACCGCAGGGTCATGGTCACGCTCCGGGCGTAACCGAACACGCGCCGCATGGGGCGTAACCTGCCCTTGCCGAATAGCGGGGCACCGAAGCGTGGCTTGCCGTTCCGGAAGCTCAGGATCTCGATCACCTTGCGGGTCTCCGCGCTGCTGTACCCCTTCCAGCCAAGCAGGGTGTAATAGGTACGACCGCCCTTCTTCACCGGGATCACCTCGTAGTACAAGGCGCCATACCAGCGCTCGGGACCGAGCTCGGGCACCTCGGGCGATGGCAGCTTGCCGGTCATGTCGCGCAACTCGTACAAGGCCTGTCCACCAGCCGTCCTGGCCAGCAGGAAGCCCTCGAAGTCATGCTGCCCATCGCTGCGCGGCAGGTTCCAGGTGAAGAGGTGGAAGGCGCCGTCCGGCGCCGCCACGTGCGTCATCGGCAGGTCGACATAACTGGCTGTGAGGGCGTCGCTCCGGTCCAGAAGCAGGCGCAGGTCAGCCTTGATTGCCACGTTGATGCTATCCTGCAGCAGGTCGGAAGCCTGGGGTAGCCGCTTCAGGTCGGCTCCGATCCTGCTCTTCAGTTCGGTCTGTGCATTCACCTGCAGCGCAGGGCAGGCCAGCAGAAAGGGGAGTAGGATCCGTGTGGGCGACATCCGTAAAGTGGAACGCAGCGGCTCGTCCATCATTACGCGAAGACCATGCTACAAATGCATGAACTCCTTCTTCGCCATCAGTTCCTCCTTGGTCTCGCGGTGGTCGGGGTCGTCCACACAGCAGTCCACGGGGCACACGGCGGCACATTGCGGCTCATCGTGGAAGCCGGTGCATTCCGTGCACTTGTCCGGTACGATGTAGTAAACGTCCATGCTCTTCGGCGTGTTGGCCGTATCCGCCTCGTAGGTATTGCCCATGGGCGTTGTCTGTGCGCCCTTCAGGGTCGTGCCATCCGCCAGGCGCCATTCGGCCCCACCTTCGTAGATGGCGTTGTTGGGGCATTCGGGTTCACAGGCACCACAGTTGATG
>JAGQVR010000068.1 GCA_020437875.1 Flavobacteriales bacterium | reverse complement strand
TACCGGGGCATGGACGGTCGCGTTCATCACGCGGACCACAAGGTGTACACGGTATTCAGCCTCTGGGACACCTTCCGCGCCCTGCATCCACTGATGACCATCCTGGAACCGGAGATGACGAGCGACTGGATCAAGACCTTCCTGCTCCACTACGAACAAGGTGGAAGACTACCGGTCTGGGAGCTTTGGGGGAATGAAACGGATTGCATGATCGGCTACCACAGCGTGAGCGTGATCGCCGATGCGTACCTGAAGGGGATCCGAGGGTTCGATGCGCAGCTCGCCCTCAAGGCCATGCGGGAGGGTGCCCACCTGGACCATTTCGGTCTGAAGGCCTACCAGGAGCGCGGATTCATCAGCAGTGAGGATGGTGCCGAGAGTGTGAGCCGTGCACTCGAGTACGCCTATGATGATGCCTGTATCGCGGCCTTCGGTTCGAGGCTCGAACAGCGTGGCGGGGATGATCAGCGTCCGGGCTTCCGGACCCGAAGTGAGAGCTGGCGCAACCTCTACGATCCGGGTACCGGCTTCTTCCGGGCCCGGCGCAACGGCGGCTTCATGCCCGGCTTCGACCCGTACGAGGTGAACTTCAATTTCACCGAGGCGAACGCCTGGCAGTACAGCCTTTTCGTGCCGCAGGATATCGAAGGGCTCATCGCTGCACATGGCGGCAGTGACAAGTTCGAAGCCCATCTGGACGCGCTCTTCTCCGCGGAGACGAAGACCTCCGGACGGGACCAGGCGGACATCACCGGATTGATCGGCCAGTATGCCCATGGCAATGAGCCGAGCCACCACATGGCGTACTTGTACAATAGGATCGGTAAGCCGGAGAAGACACGTGCATTGGTGAAGCGCATCATGGACGAGATGTACCACGATGCCCCCGATGGCTTGAGCGGCAATGAGGATTGCGGACAGATGAGCGCCTGGTACGTGCTGAGCGCGCTTGGCTTCTACCCCATCGCCCCAGGGATCGATGATCGGTATGCGCTCGGATATCCGATGTTCAACAAGGCCATGATCCAATTGCCGAATGGTCGACGGTGGACCACTGCGGTCGCTGATGAAGCTCGGTGGAGGACGACCGTGCCTTCCGATACCGCGAAGTTCACAGCATACGTTCCGAAAGACCTTCGTCATGCAAGGATCTTGGAAGGTGGGGAACTGCTCGTCGACGCGGATCGCGTCCCCTACCGTGTATACTGGCCCCGGGTGGGTACGGTGCTTGACGGCACCTATGTCAAAGGCATATCGCCGCGTTCCGGTGCTCCGGTGATCCGGGCGGCCGCCCCCACCTTCAGTGATGTGCTTGAGATCAATGTGGATGGTCGAGGCGAATGCACCCTGATCTCGGAGGGTGCCACTCGTACGTGCCCGATGAACGCACCCTTCACCATTGATGCAAGTAGCACGGTCGAAGTGGCCTGGAGCGACGTGTTTACACCGGTGGTCGGCCGTTTCACAAGGATCGATGGTTCCCGCTCGATCACATTGGAGAGTTCCTATGCCAACCAGTACAGTGCGGGTGGCGATAAGGCACTGATCGATGGACTGCGCGGTGGGGATGACTTCCGTACCGGTGAGTGGCAGGGTTACGAGGGACAGGATCTCGTGGCCATGGTGGATCTGGGTGCGGTGGTGGATATCGGTGCGATCGGGTTGAGCGTGCTGCAGGACCAGAAGAGCTGGATCTTCATCCCTTCCGAGGTCACGCTCTCCTGGAGCACGAACAAGCGCAAGTGGAGCAGCCGGACGATCGTACCCGATGTGGATAGGAAGGTGGAAGGAGGACGTGCGTTGGAGATCTGGACGGAGGCCTTGACCAGCAAAGCGCGTTACATCAGTGTGGTCGCCAAGTACCCCGGTCCCTGCCCGGACTGGCATCCCGGCAAGGGAGGAACGACCTGGATCTTCGCGGACGAGATCCTCCTACGCGAAAGGTGATGGGAATGAGAAAGGCCCGGTGTGGACCGGGCCTTTCCGCATGATATGTGTCGGATCAACGCGTCACCTGTACGCGCTGATTGGTCACATGATCAGCCGTCCGCACCTGAACCATGTAGTTGCCCTGCTGCAGGTTGGAGAGGTCGATGATGCTGCGGTCGGCACCGGCCATGTTCACCGGGGTCTCTATCACCGTACGACCGCTCATGTCCAGGACACGGATGCTCACCTTACCCGTGATGGCCTCACCGAACGCGATCGTCAGCAGGCCGTTGGTCGGGTTCGGGTAAAGGGCGATGGAGCTTGTTCCGAGCTCCTCGATACCCACACCGCCGCAGGCCACGGTCCAGGACAGCGGGTTGGAAACACCACCATCATCGCAGGAACCGGTGCCATCGGACTCGATCCGGAGGGTGAGGATGTTCTCGATGTTCGCACTCGGGATGGCGAAGCCGTTGAAGTTGCCCCCGTTGTTCCCTTGGTAGAGCACTGCAGCGTTCTCATCGCGGCCGTTGTACAATACGATACGGTCACCAGCGAGCATCTGTCCGCCAAGGAAGGCCAGTGTGATGGGCACGTTCTGTGCGGACTGGTAGGTGTACCACCGGTCCTCATCGTTCCCGTAGCAATGGGTGTAGTTGTCGAAACCGCAAGTCACGCTGATGCACTCCTCCGCGGTGTAGGTGAGCGAATCCGATGTGGCGCGGCATTGCGGATAGGTCTCGTTGAAGACCCGGAAGACGTTCTCTTCCCCCACAGGATAAGGGCCGAAGGTGTAGGTGCCGGTGCCAAGCCCGGTCTGCTCCTCTCCACTGCCGAGGTTGGTCGCTGTCAGGGTCGCATCACCACCAACCGCGGTCACTTCGACCTCCACGCTATAGCCACGGCTGGTGCACACGGGCACCACGTTGAACGAGACTTCCGGGCTTGCACAATCGAGGCAGTAGACCTCCCACTCCCATTCGTCATACTCCGTGCTTCCCTCGCACTGCACACTGCCATCCGAGGTCATCTCCATGTACAGGTTGTTACCAGTAGCTGCCACATCCACTGTGGAGTAGACAGGTGCTGGATCGAGGATGGCACTACCCTCCGGTCCAAGATGACGTCGCGCAGCGGCCGTGTGATCGAAGAGCAGGGGCGCCGTATTGTCCACGCCATCGTAGATCCGAAGGTGGTCGAAGGTGCTGCTTTCGATCGTGCCACGCACGAAGCTCAGCCGCAGTGTGGCGTTCCCTCCAGCACTGTTGAGTTCATATGCCCAGGCCTGCGCATCATTCGCCACGTAGCAGTAGGTCTCCACCAAGGTGGGGCCAGGGCACTCGATCAGGGTCGGGCACAGGGGGTTGACCATCATTCCGCTGTATATGTTGCAGAGCGAGTTCGCATCGTTCACGATGGTCACTTCGAGTTCGGTGCCGGATACGAATGGTCCCAGCTGGTAGGTGCCCGTCGCATCGATCTCCAGCGTGTCCTGGGCGACGGTGGTGGTGATCTGCGGCATCGGGTCGGTACCGAGGTCGGTCACGTCCACATCAATGAAATACTGGAAATTCTCGCAGTCCTGCACGATGCTGAAGGTCGCCGTTGGTGGGACGCAATCCAGGCAGGAGATCCGCCAGGCCACCGGTTCCGTCGTTCCTCCATCCCCGCACGAGGTGAAGCCGTTCGCCCGAACGCGGATCGTCAAACGGTGCTCCGGGTTCGTGGTGTAGAAGAAGGTGCCGGCCAGTTGCTGGTTGGTTCCTTGGAAGAGGATCGGTGAATCGATGCTCCCGCCATCATAGATCATCACGGAGTCACCGAAGAAGAGCTGGCCACCGTCGAAGAAGACCGCCAGCGGGTAGGTGCCGGTGCCTTGGTAGTAGAAGCGCTCATCGGCCCAGTTGGCGTAGCAGGTGCTGTCCATCACCTCCGTGCCGCAGTCGATCAGCAAGGGGCAGGTGCCCGTGGTGGTGATGTTGCCGAGGCTCACGTTGCACAATTCACTGCCAGGATGCACCACGGTCATGTTCACCGTGTCATCGATGGCAAAGGGACCGAGATCCACCATGCCAAGACCGATGTTCGTGGCGGTCTGCGGATCGGTGCCGTTGATGGTGTACACGAAGTCCAGCGCAGAAGCATCACCCAGGGAGGTCACATCGAGCTGGATGGTGAACTGGTCGTTCGGGCAGTCGTCGACCACCGCGTAGCTCACGGCGGGCAGTTCGCAATCCAGGCAGACCACTTCCCACTCCCATGGGTCGTATTCAGCCGAACCGCACTGCACACTTCCATCCGAGGTCATCTCCATATAGATGCTCGGTCCGGTGGCGAACACGTCCACCCCATAGTACGTCGGGTTAGGGTCGGTAAGGGCGCTTCCGACCGGACCCAGGTGCCGACGGGCAGCCTCCGTATGTTCGAAAAGCAGCGGGGCGGTGTTGTCCGATCCGTCGTAGATGCGGAGATCATCGAAGGTGTTGCTCTCGATGGTTCCACGGATGAAGCGCAAGCGTAGCGTGCCGGTCCCGGTCGATCCGAAGTGCCAGGTCTGGTCGTCGTTCGCCGTGTAGCAATAGGTCAGGTCCAGGCCCGGGACACCGCAGTCCACCAGGATCGGGCAGTTCGTCTGGAAGTCGATGTTGTTGAACGTGCGATTGCAAGCCGGGTCGGTATCGTGCAGAACACGCACCACGGGGATCTCGTCGAACGCGAAGGGCCCGAGGGGGAGTTCACCCACGCCCACGCCCGTGATCTCATCCACGTTCCCATCCAGTTCGACCTCCACATTCAGGGAGCCGGCATCGCCAAGGGAGGTGATGTTCAACAGGACGGTGTAGTTCTGTGCATCGCAATCCTCCACGAGCGTGTAGCTGGCGGCCGGTGGTGTGCAGTTGAGGAAGAGCTGCACTGTGGTGATGAAGCACTCTGAGTTGGTTCCACAATCGGCGTCCGTGTTCCAGTGTGCGAACAGGTCGCCATTGGTGGCCGCCGTGGCCACCACGCTCGCCGAACCCTGCGCGATGACCGGGCCATCGTAGGTGTCCTGACGAACGGTGATGTAACCACCGGACTCAAGCGTGAATTCGTAGGTGGCGCCTGCGTTGATGCCGGTGATCTGGGAGTGTTCGGTCTCGAAGCTGCAGGTGGAGATCTCCGTGACCGTGCCATCCGAGGCCGGGGTCACCGCGAGGGCCGGATAGAGGTCCTCATTGAGGCAATCGCCTTGTGCCCATGCAGCGGTGCCAAGGGCCAGAGAGAGCAAGGTGATCGGTATTCCTCCGAGGGTTCGGGTTCGTGTCATGCGGTTGGTTTTGGCGTTGTTTGGGACCGGGCTAAAGTAGGCATCGCTGGTCGAGGGTGGATGACCACAATGCGGCCTCTGTGGTAATGGCATCGGATGGCTGCGGAATCGCCGGTCAAGTCACTGTTTCCCAGGGGATAGGTAAAGGTCTTTGACGACCTCATAAGCCGGTTTCGGTTTCCCTTCGTAGTCGATGATGCTCCAACTCGGGCCGGGCCAGCAGTCGTTCAATTGCCACAGCAGGGTGCCCATGCAGTAGGGCTGTGCCTTCATGTGCGCTTCGATCGCCATGCCGCACGCTTTGGCTTGGGCACGTTGGCTGGCCTCGATGAAGTCGCCCAAGGTCGTGGGCTTCTCCTCCCCCAGTTCCCGCTCGATCGCGTCCCAGATGGGCCTGTCCGTCTTGTAGCTACGTTGTAGGCGCGTGACAGCAGGTGAACCGAGATAAAGGCTGTCCGGGTCGATGTACTTCGCAAGCAGCGCACTATCGGGGTAGCTCTGGAAGCCATACTCGCTTACGAAGCGACCTACGTTGTTCTTGAAGGAAGAGAAAGTCGAATCGCCGTGCCAGACGCCCCAGTAATGGAGGTCGCCTTTGGTGAGACCCTCCGCGTGGCCCCAGTTGCTGAGGGGGGAGGTGGGGATGTATGCAGGAGTATGCCAGGAATGGTGCAAGTAACCCTCCTGTTCATCGAACAGATCCCAATACGCCATCCTCACTTTGGAGGAATCCACACCGTGCAGATCGTATCTCTCTTGCCAGCCCCAATGCCTCCAGGCAACTTCCAATTCGTTGTTACCGCACCATAGTGCCAATGAAGGATGTCTTTCCAGACGTTCCCGTTGCTCGAAAGCTTCCTGTTCAGCGTTCTCCATGAACGCGGTATCGCCGGGTGTCATGTTCCCGAACAAGTGATCCTGCCAAACCAGGATCCCGGCCGTGTCACAGGCATGGAAGAAGGCATCCGGCGGATAAAGGCCACCTGCCCAAATACGCGCCATGTTCATACCTGCAACCCGCATTTCCTCGACCAACCCTACCCATGCAGTATCACTCACGGTCGGGATCAAGGATGGAGGAATGATATTGCAGCCCTTCACAAATAGCGGCTTACCATTCAACACGAAGGCGAAGCTTGCTCCAAGTGTATCCTTCGAACGGTCCAACGAGATGGATCGGACGCCCACGTTCCCGTCCCAAACACTGCTCACCTCGCCATTACAGGTCAACTCTGCACGAGCCTTGTAGAACTGTGGCTTCCCAAGATCGTTCGTCATCCAGAGATTGGGAGTTTCCAAACGGAAAGAACCTCCCCCTTGCGCCTGGCCACCAAGCACCGTAGGTGGCTTGTCTGGTCCGTTTGCCCAGAAGTAGACCGACATGCCGCATGCGCGGTCAACATCGGGGTCACTGACGTTTACTCGCGGAGAGATCCTGATGATGACGCCACTCGAGTCGAAGAGATGTGTGATGTCGACGCCATGTATTCGTCCCACGCTCCACCCCCTCAACTCAACCTCCTTCCAGATCCCGCTCGTCACCAGCCGCGGGCAGAAGTCCCAGCCGAACTGGTACGCTGCCTTGCGGATGTACGGACTCACACCGCTCGGGTCGTTGTCATGCGGTAGTTGGATGCCATACGCATCGCGCAGTTTCGCACCTTCCTCGATCGGGCTACGGAAGATCACTTTCAATTCATTCGCCCCTTTTCGAAGCAGTGCCTTCACGGGCCACTCCCAAGTCCGGAACATATTGTCCGCCTTGCCGAGCAAGGAGTCGTTCACATACACCTCCGCGAATGTGTCCAGCCCCTTGAAGACCAGGTCCAAGTGACCGTGCCGCAACAGTGTGTCATCAACGAACAGGTTCCGCTTGTAGGTCCAGTCCTCGTTCTCGATCCACTGCACACTGTCGATGTTGCTTCCCCACATGAAGTCAGGGATCAAGCCCTGCCGGAGCAGGTCCGTCTGCACCACCCCGGGGACTTCCGCCGGGTACCACTCCCCTTTCCCCACCTGGCAGAAGCTCCATCCGTCGTTCAAGGGAATGTGGACCTCCTGTGCCCACCCAAGGCACACGAACGATCCACCGAACAGGATAGCCAGAAGGCGCTTCATCGCAGACCGGCCTTTAACAGGGCGTTCATCACACCCTCGATCTTCCCTTCGTCCGGTGCCACGGTGAAGAACTCCGCATCCGACCCCGAACTCAGCGCCACCTTACCCGGGTCCAGCGTCACCCTGCGTTGTGCTGCGAAATGGACTTCGCTGACACCCGTGGTTTCAACGATCTGCACCACATTGTCCGGGTCGATCCCACCCGCCGCAGCCACCTGGCAGCTGTCACCCGCGGCTTGCATCAGTTGTCGGAGGACCGGAATGCCGGTGACGGCTGATGCTGCACCGCCGGACGTGAGTATACGCTCAACGCCCAGTTCCAGGCAGGCCGCGAGAATGGCCATCGGGTCGGTCGAATGATCGATCGCCCGGTGGAAGGTGATCTCACTCTCCGGTGCCAGGCCTTTTACAGAGCGGATCAGGTCGGCATTGATGCTTCCATCCTCGAGCAATGCACCCGTGACGAGCCCTATTGCGCCACCTCCGTAGATCTCCGCATCCAGTAACAGCGCATGGATGTCAGGTGGACCGTATACGAAGCCCCCCGTTGTCGGCCTGACGAGGACCCGCGCAGGGATCCGCACCGCGGTGCGTACCGCGTCCACCAGCCCGGAACTTGGCGTGATCCCGCCGGAGGCCAGCCAGCTGCACACCTCCACCCCGTCCGCACCTGCACGCTCCGCAGCGACCGCCTCCTCCACCGAGGTCACGCACACTTCCACCGCTACCTGCATGGTCCGAAAATAGCCTTCGCCGCCATGCAACCGGACCTTGGAACTCCCGTATAACGGGATGATGTTCGACCGACGCCCATCTCTCCCATGTGTTGCCCTACTGGCCATGATGACCTTCCTGGCCGGACCGATGTTCGGTTCGGTGGCGGAGGATAGTCTACGTATGGTCGTGCATGATGCGGTGACGGCCAATCAGCGGGCCAACGCCTGTATGGCCACGGCATACCGTTCCGTTGAAAGCAGCCCGTTACAGGCGCTCGAGAAAGCACAGCAGGCCCTTGTGTTCGCCCAGGCCTCTGGAGACCCTGTTCTGGAGCACAAGGCATTGGTCTGCCTGGGAGGGATCGAGGAACGCCTTGGCCTGTTCAACGACCGGATGACCTCGGCCCTGGAGGCTTTGCGCCTGGCGCAGGGGCTTGCCGACCCGTTGACCATCGCATTGGACCTGCGAGAGCTATCGAAGGCATACCTGATGATGGGCAGGTCCGATCTGGCCGTGGAAGAAGCCCGGAACTCCCTGGCCGTGATGCTCCCGACGCGACCCGTTGAGGAAGTGGAGGACGCTGAGCTCTTCCTGGTAAGCACGTTGGTGGATGCCGGGCATTACGAAGAAGCGCTGTCCAGGGCCATGCGTTCGTTGGCCAAGCTCAAGGACCAAGCTGATCCTCAACACTTGGCACGGTATCACGCAGGTGTTGGTGTCGTCCTGGTGGCGCAGGGGAAGTACTCGGATGCCATCGTGCACCTGACCCAGGCTGAAGGGGGCCTTCCAGCTTCAGCACCCGCACAGGACCGCTTCGAGGTGCAGGAGGCATTGACGAAAGCCCATATCGGCCTAGGCCGGACCAAAGAAGCAAGGACGAGCCTGGGGAATGCGAACACGGTCGCCGAAGAGACCGGCAGCTGGTCCCACCGGCATCGGATCCTTGAATTGCGGTATGGCCTGGCACGGGCTGAGAACGAATGGCGGGAAGCGGTAGGATTACTTGAAAGCATCAAGCAGGCCAATGACAGCCTTCTCGTGGCACGTGCCGATATGCAGACCGCACGCCTGCAAATGAGCTTCCGGATGGAGGGCAAGGAGAAGGTGAACGCGGAACTGAGGGACGAGAACGCTCGAAGCGCTGAGATCATCGCCGGGACCACCATGTACAACAAGGTCCTGCTCTTCCTGTCCTTGCTTCTGTGCGTGCTCGTGATCGCCTTGGTCTTCACCGGACGGCATGGACGCCGGGTCACACGACGGCTGAAGCTGAAGAACGCGGTCGTTAAGCGGCAGCACGACGAGATCCACGCGAAGAACCTCGAACTGCAGCGCCAGAACCTGCGCCTGGCGGAGACCTTGATGAGCGAAGAGGAAAAGGACCTGATGATCAAGGAGATCCATCATCGTGTGAAGAACAATCTTCAAGTGGTGGACAGCCTACTTCAATTGCAGACCATCGATTCGGCAGACCCCGGGATCGCCAAGGTTGTCAGGGAAGCACAGGGCCGCATCCGGTCCATGGCCTTGGTGCATGAACAGATCTACCGGTCGAACAGCGGTGCCAAAGGCGATCTACGCTTCCATCTGGAGAAGCTCGTGCGCAACATCCTGGCGGCATACGGTGCCCATGACAGGATCTCCGTGCAGGTGGATACCACCTTGCCGACCTTCCATATGGAGTGCCTGTTGCCGTTGACCCTGGTGGTGAACGAACTGTTCACCAACGCCGTGAAGTACGCCTTCACCAACCATGCGCCAGGCCGGGTGACCATCGTGGTGCGGGCCGCTGGCAACGGGTATGAACTGCTCTTCCACGATGATGGCCCGGGATTCGGCACCCAGGCTGCGGACGGGCAGCGCACCACTTTCGGGCTTGAGCTCGTGAAGATGCTCGCGGAACAGCTGAACGGGAAGGTGCGCTACCTGACCGGCGCAGGCAGCACGGTGCACCTGACCTTCGTGCCCGATGCCATACCCTTGCGGGTGGCTTCCTGAACCGGTGGGCCCACTCACCCTATCTTCGCCGCCTCTTACCAGGCAAGTGACGGAGACCACGGCACCCGACTTTCATTCCTTGGGCCTGAGCGATGACCTGCTCGATGGCCTGGACCACATGAACATCCGGAAGCCCACGCCCATCCAGGCGCAGGCCATCCCGGCAGTGCTCGATGGCAGGGACCTCATCGCCTGTGCCCAGACCGGGACCGGCAAGACCGCCGCCTTCCTGCTCCCGCTGATCGATGTGATCACCAGTTACCGGCCGAAGGTGGATGGGAGCATCCGGGGGCTCGTTGTGGTGCCCACGAGGGAGCTCGCCCTGCAGATCGACCAGCAACTTCAGGCCATCGCCTATTTCACACCCGTGACATCCATCCCGCTCTATGGGGGAAGCGATGGCAGCACCTTCGATTCACAGAAGCAGGCCCTGACCAGTGGTGTGGAGGTGGTGATCGCCACCCCGGGAAAGTTGCTGAGCCACCTCAATCTCGGCTACGTTCCCCTGCAGGGCCTGGAGATGCTCGTGCTCGACGAAGCGGACCGGATGATGGACATGGGCTTCGTGGACGATATCCGGCGCATCATCAACTTCCTTCCCAAGGAACGCCAGTCCCTGATGTTCAGCGCTACCATGCCACCGGCGATCCGGGAGCTTACCAAGCAGATCCTGAAGGAACCGGTGGAGATAACGATCGCGCTCAGCAAGCCGGCGGAAGGCGTGGACCAGCAGGCTTATGTGGTCTTCGACATGCAGAAGGCTAACGCACTGGAGCACATCCTGAACACCAGCGAGGCCACGAGCATCGTGATCTTCGCGGGTCGCAAGATCGAGGTGCGCAACCTGGCGCGTCACCTTCAGAAGAGAGGGTTCAATGCGGCGGCCATGCACAGCGACCTGGAGCAGAGCGAGCGCGAAAGTGTGATGCTGGCCTTCCGGAACCGCAAGCTGCGGATACTCGTTGCTACGGATGTGGTGAGCCGGGGCATCGATATCGACGACATCGACCTGGTGGTCAATTACGATGTGCCGCACGATCCGGAGGACTACGTGCACCGTGTGGGACGTACCGCACGGGCAGCGCGTAAAGGCACTGCGATCACCTTCGTGAACGAGAAGCAGATGCGTGAATTCGGCCGGATCGAGGCCCTCATCGGCTATGAGGTGAAGAAGATGCCCCTGCCGGCCGGAACCTCTGGTCCGACGTACGACCCGCAGGCCCGCAGCAAGGACAAGGACGGGAAGGGAGGCCGTCGACGCAACGGTGGCCGGCCACGCCCGGCTGGCGCTCGGGATCGCGGCACACGCAAATAACCTACGGCCTTGAACGAAGAACGGGTCCCGAAGGACCCGTCCTGCTCTATTCGTTCACCGGTTCAGCGACGGCTCGGGCCGAACTTACCCTTGTTCTCTTCGAGCACCATCATCGCATCCCATTTTTTGGCCGCTTTGCCCTCACGCTCGATGGTCACCTTCTCCATCACGTCGTTCTGCGCGATGGCGTTCACCACATCCTGGCCGCTCACCACATAGCCGAACACGGCATGCTTGCCGTCCAGCCAGGGGGTGTCCTTGTGCGTGATGAAGAACTGGCTGCCGTTCGTCCCAGGTCCTGCATTGGCCATGCTCAGGGTGCCGGCGCGGTCGTGCTTCAGGCTCGGGTCGATCTCATCGGCGAAGGCGTATCCCGGGCCACCCATGCCGGTGCCCGTGGGATCACCACCCTGGATCATGAAGTCGGCGATCACGCGGTGGAACTTGATGCCATCGAAGTAGGGTGTGCCATCGGGTTTGGCCGTGTTCTTCATCTTCCCCTCGGCGAGGGCCACGAAGTTGGCCACGGTCATCGGCACCTTCTCATACTCGAGCTTGATGCGGATCGTCCCTTTGTTCGTCTGGATGTTGGCATAGATGCCGTCGGTCGTATTCTCCACGGGTTTCTGGG